>JAFQPC010000202.1 GCA_017411935.1 Clostridia bacterium
ACCTGATGTTCTTCTCGAGCCGAGGTCTCACGGAAGACGGACGCATCACCGACTCGTCGGTCGAAGAATCCCGATTGCGCCAAGTGATGATGCAACACGCAAAGAAAAAGATCTATCTCTACGACACTGCCAAACTCGGCAAAGAGTATATGGTCAACCTTTGCCATATCGACGAGGTCGATGAAGTCGTGAGTGAAATTTAAAATAAAAAATCGCTTCCCAAAACCGTCGGGACGTAGGGTCCGACGGTTTTGTTCCTTAAAAGACGAAAACCGCACAGATGAAATGGCAACAAACCAAGTCATTCTGTGCAGTTTTCTTTTGCCTACTTTTCTTTTCCAAAAGAAAAGTAGGGCGCGTCCTTATCTCTTTGCAAGAACTTTTTCTTCGTAATCCTTCACCTCAGCGTACCACTCGTCGCCTGCCTTGACACCGCACTGCTCACAGTACTCTGCCCAGACAGCGCCCCAAGGATATTCCTTGTAGCTCTCCTGCAAGAGCATCAGCTCGGTGAATTTTCCCTCTGCCTGAAGCTTTGCCAGCTCTGCGTGAGGCGTAAGCATTGCGATCAGCATTGCCTTGCGGAAGTTGCGAAGTCCGAGCACCCACGCAGCAATACGGTTGATGCTTGCGTCAAAGTAGTCGAGCGCGATGCAAACGTCGTCCATTCTGCCGCTTGCCACGATCTCCTTGGCGATCTCACGCGTCTCGTCGTCCAGACGGATGACGTGATCGGAGTCCCAACGCACAGCGCGCGTCACGTGGAGTGCGAGCTTCGGCGCGAAGCAAAGCATCGACGAGATCTTATCCGAGACAAGCTCGGTGGGGTGATAGTGTCCGTTGTCCATCAGCGGAATGATACCGCGGCTGAGCACGTAGCCAAGTCCGAACTCGGCAGAGCCGACCGTGTAGGATTCGAAACCAATGCCAAACACTTTTGATTCGAGACAAACGAGAACCTTTTCGCGGTCGTAGCCGATACCGAGGATCTCATCCATCGAAGCGGCAAAGCGCTGTCTCGGAGAAAGTCTGTCGGCAGGAATATCCTTATAGCCGTCGGGGATCCATACGTTCATCACGCAAGGAATGCCCGTCTCGTTGGCAAAATACTCGGCAATACGCAGACACGCCTGACCGTGGCGGATCCAGAACTTGCGGATCTCATCGTCGGGCGAGGAGAGTGTCAGTCCGTTTGCCTTGGGGTGCGAGAAGAAGGTGGGGTTGAAGTCAATGCCCATGCCTCTTTCCTTGGCGAATGCTACCCACTTAGCAAAATGCTTGGGCTCGAGCGCATCGCGGTCAGCCCACTCACCGTCCTCAAAGATGGCGTAGCAGGCGTGCAGATTGAGCTTGTGCGCGCCGCCGTCGAGCGAGAGCACCTTGTCGATGTCTGCCATCAGCTCATCGGGCGTTCTTGCGCGTCCGGGATAGTTGCCCGTCGTCTGAATACCGCCGCTGAGGTCGCCTTTAAAATCAAAGCCCTTGACGTCGTCGCCCTGCCAGCAATGCAGAGAAACGGGAAGATTGCGGAGCTTTGCGATCACAGCATCGGTATCAATGCCGATCTTTGCGTAGGTTTCTTTTGCGAGGATGTATGCCTGATTCATTCTGAAATTCCTTTCAAATTATTCGATTTAAATATTGATCTTCTTTACGTCAAAGGACGCAAATACTGCTTCTCTTGCTTCTGCGATCGACGAGAAGACACCCGTGCCGAGCATCTGCGCGAGCAGGTTACCAATGGCAGTTGCCTCGGTCGGACCTGCATAAACGGGAATGTCGATCGCCTTTGCCGTCAGCTCGCTCAAATAATCGTCCTTCGTGCCGCCGCCGATGATATGGAGCGCGTCGGGCTTCTTGCCCATCACCTCGGTGATCTCGTCGATCGTCTCGGCGTAGCAATCGGCAAGGCTGTGGTAAACGCAGCACATCATATGGTCCAGAGGCATCTCGGGAGCGTCGCAGTAGGTCTTGATCGCTTCCATCATGCTCTTGGGCGCGAGGAAAGCATTGTCGTTGACGTTGATGCGGTACTTCGTATCGCCAAGGTCGGTCGCCATCTGGCAGAGATCGTTAAAGGAATACTTTCCGCCGAGCTCTTTCTTGATCGACTGAATGATCCAAAGACCCATAATATTCTTGAGGAAACGGTAGCGGTGGTTAAATCCGCCCTCGTTGGTAAAGTTGTGGTCAAAGGCTTCCTTCGAGGAATTTGCCTTCATCGACTCCACACCCATCAGCGACCACGTACCCGAGCTGATGTAAACGATATTATCCGAGTTGGTGGGAACAGCAAGCACTGCCGAGCCCGTATCGTGAGACGCAGGGTGCATCACCGTCAGATCGTATCCAACACGCTCTGCGATCTCGGGGCGAAGATTTCCAACCGTTTCTCCGGGCATCGAGAGCTTGCCAAAGAGGTGCTTCGGATAGCCGAGACGCTCAATGAGCTCAAGATCCCACTCACCCGTCTCAATGTTCACGAGCTGTGCGGTCGTGGCTTCGGTGTACTCCTGATGAGCAACGCCCGTCAGGCAGTAGCCGAGGTAGTCGGGCATCATCAGGAAGGTCTTTGCCTTCGCGAGCTGCTCGGGAGCCTGCTCCTTGAGTGCCATCAGCTGATAGATGGTGTTATACATCTGCTTCTGAATGCCCGTGCGAGCATAGAGCTCGTCGTGGGAAATGCGCTCGTAGACCTTTTCATCCATTCCCTCGGTGCGCGCGTCACGGTAGCCGACAGCATCGCCGATGACCTTGCCTTCTTCGTCGAGAAGCAGGAAGTCAACGCCCCAGGTGTCAATTCCCATATACGAGGGGATCTTTCCGATCTCGGCACACTTCTTCATACCTGCGATCACGTTCTCGGCAAGAGCGACGTGATCCCAGCAGTAGTGACCGTTCTTCATTTCAATTCCGTTCGGGAAGCGGTAAACCTCCTCAAGTTGAATTTTTCCGTCCTCGACCCAACCGAGGATATGTCTTCCGCTCGACGCGCCGATATCAACGGCGAGATAGTATGTAGGTTTCATAAAATTTCTCCTTTGAAGTTGATGATAATTCAAGTCTCCCCCAAAGGGAGAGCCCTTTTATTGCGTTTTTTACTGTTCCGTGCTTGCCTTGGTCTCGCAGTAGATGCAACGGTAAATGTTGTTTTCTCGGTCGGTGAGCTTGAATTTGTGCGCAAGCTCCTGCTCACACGAGGTAATGCAACGAGGATTCTTACAGCGAATGACCCCCGTCAGATATTCGGGAAGATCGATCGACTTCTTCTCAACGAGGACACCGTCACGAATGATGTTGACGGTCACAGCGGGAGCAAAAAATCCGATCAGATCGAGATTGAGCGAAATATTCGCGTCGATCTTGATGATATCCTTTTTTCCCATCTTTTTGCTGGGAACGTTCTTAATGAGCGCGATCGAGCAATCGAGCGCATCGAGTCCCAAAAGGTCGTAAAGCTTCATTCCGCGACCCGCGGGAATGTGGTCGATGACAAAGCCGTTATGGATCGAATCAATATTCATACGATTTTACCTGCCTCCTTCAAAAGTTTGAGAATGAGTGCCATACGAACGTACTTCGCGCAGAGCACCTGCTTGAAATAGCACGCACGGGGATCGTCGTCGATGGCAACGCTGATCTCGTTGACACGGGGCAGCGGGTGCAGAATGCAGAGATCGGGCTTTGCCGCCGTCAGCTTCTGCGGAGTCAAAATATAGCTGTCCTTGAGACGCAGATAATCTTCTTCGTTGAAGAAACGCTCCTTCTGCACGCGCGTCATATAGAGTACGTCGAGCTCGGGCATCACGACCTCAAGGTCGGTCGTCTGCACGTAAGTGATCCCTTTCTTTTCAAGCACGTCGGTCTTGACGTAGCTCGGAAGCTTCAGCTCATCGGGCGAGATCAGCACGATGCGAACGTTCTCGTAACGTGCCAGCGCGTTGATGAGCGAGTGAACGGTACGTCCAAACTTAAGATCGCCGCAAAAGCCGATGGTAAAGTTGTCGAGCTTGCCCTTTTCACGACGGATCGTAAGCAGGTCGGCAAGCGTCTGCGTGGGGTGGTTGTGTCCGCCATCGCCTGCGTTGATCACGGGGATCGACGCCGCCTGCGCCGCGACAAGAGGCGCGCCCTCTTTGGGGTGTCGCATCGCAATAATATCCGCATAGCAGCTGATGACCTTGGCAGTATCCGAAACACTCTCACCCTTTGAGGACGAGGAGTTCTGCGCGTCGGAAAAACCGATCACGCTTCCGCCAAGCTCGATCATTGCCGCCTCAAAACTAAGACGCGTTCTCGTCGAGGGCTCGAAAAAGAGGGTTGCCAGCTTCTTTCTCTTACAGCACTCGGCATATTTATCGGGATTGGCAATAATATCGTCGGCAGTATCAAGAAGCTCATTGACCTCCTCTACCGAAAAATCCAAAATATCAATCAAGCTTTTCATCGCATTTGCTCCTTTCGGCATTATGCTTTTGCGCCGTAGATTTCAAGGTATGCCTTGATCCTTGCAACGTCCTCGGCATTCTGTCCCTTGCCTTCCAGATACTCGATGATATCGTAAACGTCAACGATCGAGTATACGGGGAAACCGAACTGCTCCTCGATCTCCTGCATTGCGCCCTTCTCGGTCTGTCCCTTTTCCTTGCGGTCCACCATAATGAAGGTGGCCGAAACCTTGACGTCCTCGAGGTGCGAAAGGATCTCCATACTCTCACGGATCGCCGTACCCGCGGTGATCACGTCCTCGATGATAACGATCTCCTCGCCTGCGGTCGGTACGTAGCCGACGAATACGCCGCCCTCTCCGTGATCCTTGACTTCCTTGCGGTTGAAGAAGAACGGAACGTTGAGTCCCTTCTTCGAGAGAGCCACAGCCGCCGACACCGACAGCGAAATGCCCTTATACGCAGGTCCGTACAGAACTGCTTTCTTCTCGCCAAGCTTCTCGAAATACGCCTTTGCGTAGAACTCACCGAGCGTTGCGATATCCTCGCCCGTCTTGATCATTCCCGCATTGATGAAATAGGGGATCTTTCTTCCGCTCTTTGCGGTAAAATCTCCGAATTTAAGCACGCCTGCGCGCTCCAGAAATTCAATAAATTCTCTCTTGTAGCTTTCCATGATGATTCTCCTCTCTTAGTCTACAAATTCACGAACACAGCGCTCGTATGCCGCCACGGGGTCTTCTGCCGCCGTGATCGGTCTGCCAACGACGATGTAATCCGAGCCGATCTTCTTTGCCTCGGCAGGGGTCATCACACGCTTCTGGTCTCCAATGTCTCCATCAGCGAAGCGAACACCGGGGGTGACGGTAAGGAAAGCGTCGCCACACTTCTCGTGAACCTTACCG
>JAFQPC010000029.1 GCA_017411935.1 Clostridia bacterium
ATCGTGTATTGCAATCGCATTCGCGAAGCCTACGGTGATATTCCGCTGATCATTGGCGGACTCGAAGCATCTCTCCGTCGGTTCGCGCATTACGATTATTGGTCAGACAGTGTTCGCCGTTCGATTCTCGTCGACTCCCGTGCCGATCTTCTGACTTACGGCATGGGCGAGAATATTCTGCTTCGTATCGCGAAGCTGCTCGACAAAGGCGTGCCGATCAAGAAGATCCGCGACGTTCGCGGTACGGTCTATCTTTGCCGTCCCGACGAAAAGCTGCACTATGAGGTGGCGGCGGAATTTGATTACAACGAGCTCAAGACCGACAAACGAAAATACGCCGAGGCATTCGGCGTGCAGTATAAAAATCAGGACGCGATCAATGGACGAGCCATTGTGGAGCATTACGACGACAAGCTGCTCGTTCAGAATCCGCCGATGCCGCCGCTCGAGCGCGAGGAACTCGATCACGTCTATTCCTTGCCGTATATGAGAACCTATCACCCGTCCTACGAAAAGGACGGCGGCGTTCCAGCGATCGAAGAAGTGCGTTTTTCAATCACGCACAATCGCGGTTGCTTTGGCGCGTGCAACTTCTGCGCGCTCGCTTTTCATCAGGGGCGTACGGTGCGCTCGCGCAGTGAAGCGAGTGTGCTCGCCGAAGCCCAAAAGATCACCGAGCTGCCCGATTTCAAGGGATATATCCACGACGTGGGCGGTCCGACGGCGAATTTCCGCGCGCCCGCGTGTGAGCAACAGTTGAAGAATGGCGTTTGCGCTTCTCGCAAGTGTCTCGCCCCCACGCCCTGCAAAAATCTGAAGGTCGATCACAGCGAATACCTGCATCTGATCTCCGAGATCGAAAAGCTTCCGCGCGTGAAGAAGGTCTTTATCCGTTCGGGCATTCGTTTCGATTATCTTTTGCTTGACCGCGACGAACGCTTTTTCCGAAAGCTCGTCGAGGACAACGTCTCGGGACAACTCAAGGTCGCGCCCGAGCATTGCTCGTCGGCGGTGCTCCGCTGTATGGGCAAGCCCGATTTCTCGGTCTATGAGAAATTCCGTAAGCGCTATTTTGAACTCACGAAGCAGGCGGGCAAGGAGCAATATCTTGTGCCTTATCTGATGTCAAGCCACCCCGGTTCGACGCTTTCGGACGCGCTTGAGCTCGCGCTCTGCCTCAAACGCGATCACTACGCGCCCGAGCAGGTACAGGACTATTATCCGACCCCCGGCACGGCATCGACCGTGATGTTCTATACGGGGATCAATCCGCTCGATATGAAGCCCGTTTACGTGGCGACCGATTATCACGAAAAACAGCTCCAGCGCGCGCTGTTGCAATACAACCGACCGCAGAACGCGCCGCTTGTGCGAGAGGCGCTCACGAAGCTTCACCGCGAGGATCTGATCGGCTACGGTCCCGAGTGTCTCGTGCGACCCGAGCAGGGAAGAACTTCACAAACACAGAAGAAGCCGTCGGGCAAAAAGCCGATGCAGAGTAAGAACAAACAATCCAAGCCGCAGCGTTCCGCACCGAGGAAAGGAAACGGAAAGAAGCGGTAAAAAAAGATTGCACAAACAAAAAGTCTCCCTCAAAAAGCCAAAACTGCACCGATGAAATGGCGTCAAAACCAATCAATTCGGTGCAGTTTTCTTTTGGTTACTTTTCTTTTTCAAAAGAAAAGTAACGCGCGTCCTTTATCCGATTCGTTTTCCTTTTTCGGCGAATTCCGAGGGGGTCATTCCCGTTTGCGCCTTGAAGACCTTGCAGAAATACGATGCGTTGGCAAAGCCGACAGAGGTTGCGATCTGATCGACCGACTCCGAGGTGCTCACGAGACGCTCTTTTGCCTTTTCGATGCGGTAATTCTGAATGTAGCGCGTGGGGGGAACACCGAACACGGCAAGAAAGATGTTGCGGTAATAGGTCTCACCAATGCCCGACATCTTCGCCAGCATCGGGGTATAGAGATCGGGGTTCTTGTAATTCTTCTCGATAAAGCTCACCGAACGGTGAATGAGCTGATATTTGCCCGCCAGAGAGTAGGCATAGGAGTGAATGTTCGAGATCTGCGTGAGCAGATTGTAGATCTCCGAGAGACACTTGGAATGATACGCAGGTCCGCGCAGATTCCAATAGTACAGAATCGTTTTCAGACTGGTGGCGATCTCCTCGTCGTCTCCGATAAAGAAGGAGCAAGCCTCTCCTGCGGTATCCGCGGTATCAAATTCGATCACACAGCAAGCACCCTCACGGTCGACGTAGAGCGAATACTCCGTACCTGCGGGAAGATAAACGATATGGTCGGGATCGGCAATATGTTCGTTCGCGCCGACGGTATAGACCGAGCGTCCCTTTTGCTTGATGATGAGGAGCGAATGCTCGGCAACCGATGTCGTCTCGGCGTCTTCCTCGACGGTGTGGCGGTAGATGTTGGAAATATGAGAAATGATGAGATTCGATATGTCAAATTTTTTCATCGTTTTTTGGCTCCATAGCTATATTTTGTGGTATTTTTTGATTTTTTCACCTATATTTTATCATATTCCCAGAAATCTGTCAAGGTTCGACGGAAAAATCGAGTGATGTTTTTTTGCATAAAAAAGTCTCCCTTTTAAGGGAGACTTTTGATTTACTTCGAGATGACTTCCATCTTTTCGATGACGACGGGGGTCATAGGAACGTCCTGCATATACCAGCCGTAGGAACCCGTCTTGACGTTGGCGATGGCATCGAGCACGTCGAAGCCGTCGGTGAGCTTTCCGAATCCTGCGTACTGCGCGTCAAGGTGCGGTGCATCTTCGTGCATCACGAAGAACTGCGAGGAAGCCGAGTTGGGGTCGGACGTACGAGCCATCGAAAGAACGCCACGCGTGTGCTTCAGGTCGTTCTGCATAAAGCCGTTGGCACGGAACTCTCCGCGGATCGCGTCGCAATCCTTGTCTTGCATATTCTCGGTATAGCCGCCGCCCTGGATCATAAATCCACGAATGATGCGGTGGAAGATGAGACCCTCATAGAAGCCTTCCTCGATGAGCTTTACGAAGTTGGCAACCGTTTTGGGCGCTTTTTCGGGATAGAGCTCGGCGGTCATCGTGCCGAAATCTTTTACGGTAATTTTAATGATGGGGTTGGTCATAGTTCTTTTTCCTTTCGTGGTAAAATCTTTGTTTTTTATCCCCTCTCACCCGTTTTCAACGGGAGCTCTCCCCAAGGAGAGCCTATAGAGGATGACGCACATATATTAAAAGCCTCGCCCTTTGGGAGAGGTGCCGCTTGTCGGCGGAGAGGGATTCCTTTTTGAGATTGATCGTATTACTTTAATGCTTCAATGGCTTGAAGTTTTTCTGCGTAAGCGATCGCGAACAGCTCGCGAAGCCGTTCCTCTCTGCCTGCGAGATGCAGATAGCCGAAGAGCGCTTCCATGCCCGTTGCCGCGCGGTATTCCGCAACGGTGGCGGATTTCGGGGTGTTCGTGTGACCGATGTTGCGCCCGCGGTGGAAGACGGCGTTCTCGTCTTCGTCAAGATGCGGCAAGAGCAGCTTCATCGCCTCTGCTTGCATCGGTGCGCGAACAAAGTCGAGCGCTTTTTTATTGAGCCGTGCCGACGAGGAAAGTCCGCACCGAACGAGATGCTCGCGAACGAGCAGTTCGATCACGACGTCGCCAAGATACGCCAGCGCCGCCGTGGACGTGGTGTTGAGTGAATCGTTCATCGCGCTACTCCTTTAAAACCGTACTCTCGTGACCGAGGTGACTTTTTTGGTGCTTGTATCGAGCGTAAAGAGCGCGCCCTCGGCGACGATCTCGCCCGTGGCGACCTTGAGCCGTCCGCCCATTTTGGTACGGCAACGCTCGGTGACTGCCGTGATGTCCGCGCCGACGATGCTTTCCTTTGCCCCCACCATTCCAAGATCGGTAATATACCCACTTCCGCGCGGAAGGATCTGCTCGTCGGCGGTGGGAACGTGGGTGTGCGTACCGAACATCACGTGGATTCGTCCGTCAAAATAGCGTCCGAGCGCGATCTTTTCCGAGGTCGCTTCGGCGTGAATGTCCATCAGCGCAAAGTCATAGCGTCCGTCCTCTCTTTCGAGAATGCGGTCGACCGTGGCAAAGGGGCAGGCGAGCGATTCCATCAGTGCTGTGCCCATAATATTGATACAGAGAATGCGCCAGCCGCCGACGTGAAGATAGGTATATCCTCCGCCCGGGGCGAGTGGCGGATAGTTTGCGGGGCGAATGATCGCTTCGGAGTTCCCGAGCAGATCGCAAAGGTCGCGTCTGCCAAAGGCGTGGTTTCCGAGGGTGATAAGGTCGGCACCCGCCGCCCAGAGGTCTTGCGCGTGCGCAGGGGAAAGTCCGTAAATGTCGGTGGCGTTTTCGCCGTTGACGACAACGAGGTCAGCACCGAGCTCGGAACGGGTGCGCCAAAGCTTTTCGGTCAGATGGTCTACGCTTTTCGCTCCGACCACGTCGCCGATGGTAAGTATTTTCATAAGCTGTTCTTTCTATTTTCTGCTTTTTATTATTAGCCTCCCCTTTTGGGGAAGGTGGCACGCGGTGCGTGACGGAGAGGGTTCTTAAAGAAACGCCCTCTCAGTCGCTTTGCGACAGCTCTCCCAAGGGGCGAGCCTTTTGTTATTTTTCTATAAAGGTATTGTTTACGATGAGATACTCCATTGTTTTGTCGTAAAGCATCGAATCGTAAATAAGGTCGCTCATATTTTCCGCCACGTATTCCTCGGTATAGCCGTAATCCTCGGCATACTTTTTGGCGTAACGGTCGAACTGCTCGGATTTTTCTTTTTCGGAGAGGGTGATCTCCGCATCTTTCACAATATAGCGATAGACGAGGTCGCCCTTGACCATCTCTTTGGCTTCTTTGGTGATGTCTTCCTCGCTCACGCCGAAAAATTCAAGCGTTTGCTCGTAGCTCCAATCGTTTTTTTCGGCATAGTAGCGGTAGGTGTCTCTGCGCTGTTCGGCGTAATAATCGACCGCGTCCTCGGGATAGGAGAGAATTTCGGCGCGCGATAGGATCAGTGTCCAAACGGCTTCGCTTTTGAGCGCGTCGGCAGAGGAGAGCTCGACCGTAAGACCCGTATAGGAAAAGGGAGCGATATACTCCGAAAGACGATCTTCGTCATAAGTGATGCCGCCTTTTCTGTTTCGTCATCCTTTGCGCAAGAGGGAAGAACGAGAAGCAGTGTGGCGCAAAGTGCGAGAACGAGGGCGGCGCGGAAAAGAATTTTTTTCATAAGTTCCTCCCGATCTTAAAGGTGAAAATGAAGAAAGGCGGCTCTGTCAGACAACAAAGCCGCTCTCTTTGAAATTATTTGCTCTCAACCTTGAGCACTTCCTTGCCGTCGTAATATCCGCAAGCCTTGCATACACGGTGGTTTCTTACGAACTCGCCGCACTTGGGACACTTGCCAAAGCCGGGCAGGGTAAGCTTCCAATTGTTGGAACGTCTCTTGTCTCTGCGAGCTTTCGATACTTTCTTCTTCGGTACTGCCATGATCTACACCTCCTTGAACGTGTGTAACACTTCATTTATATAAATTAATTGTTTTCGGTTTCGCTATCGTCAACGAAAAAGTTTTTCAGAACGGCAAGGCGGGGGTCGATCTCGCGATCGGAGCAGCCGCAAGCACCGTCTTTTTTCGGTTTTCCGCATTTGGGACAAAGTCCGAGACAATCCTCGGAGCACAGCAGACGCATGGGAAATCCCAGAAGAAGTTCCTCACGAAGGGCTTCATCTACGTCAAGCTTTCCGTCGTCGAGCACGACGTATTCGTCCTCGAGCTCCTCCAGCCTTTCTTCGGTCAGCGTTCCTTCGGTGACGACCGTACGCTCAAAGTCAAGAGAGAAAACTCCGTCAACGGGAGCAAGACATCTTGCGCATTCGCCATGGTAGGAAAGCTCTGCCCGAAGCACGAGCCGCATATAGCCTGCGTTGTCGGTAATAGCACCGCTGACGCGTGCATCGGAATCAAAGCTGACTCCGTCGAGCTCGGTAGGAGACAGCGTATAATCAATTTCCAATCGGTTCACTTCTCCGCGGAGAAGCGGTGCGACGTCAACGATCATAAAACCCTCCCATTTGTGCTTTTTGGGGAAAACCGCATCTGTCAATTTGGTTGACATAAAATGCGACAATACATATTATAATTGATTCATCTCGAAATGTCAAGTCTTTTTTGAAATAAATTTGCTTTTTTCTTTACTTTTCCCAAAATTTGTGATAAAATAAGGCAAGGAAATGAGAATGGGGGATGCTTTTTATGGCTTTTTCGGTGATCGATTGGCAAGCAGAAGGGGCGCGCCGTTTGCCGCCGCGTCCGCAGGAATCGAATAAGGGGACGTTCGGACGCGTGCTTTGTGTGTGCGGTTCGGTTGGAATGA
>JAFQPC010000203.1 GCA_017411935.1 Clostridia bacterium
AGCTTCGCCGTCTTTGTCGACGACAGCCTGGAGAGCATACGCCAGGTTGTACAGGGGAGACTTGATGCTTCCGAGCAGCTTTGTGACCAGAACTTCCTTGGAAGGAATGTCAGCCAGCTGCAGAACGGTGTTCTTGTCTACAACTGCGCCATCAAGGTAGCCTGCCAGAATTTCGAAGGACTCGATCTTCTCAGCGTACTCCTTGAGAACCTTTGCAGGAGCGACAGCGTCGTCGGTTCCGATTGCGATAGCGGTCATACCGGACAGGTACTGCTTCATATCGCCCAGACCAACCTCGTCACATGCTCTGCCGGTCAAAGAGTTCTTCATAACGGTGTAGGTAACGCCAGCCTCACGGAGAGCCTTACGCATCTTCGTATCAGCGTCCACGGTGATACCCTGGTAGTTAACGACAACACCGGCAGGAGAGTTCTTCAACTGTTCCGCCAGATCAGCAACGATCGCTTGCTTTTGCTCAAGAATGGATTTGCTAGGCACTTTCTTTCACCTCCTATGTGAAATATGTGATATCTGCAGGCAATAAAAAAACTTTCTTCCGAAAGACATAGCTTTTCTGCGAAGAAAGATTTCAAAATAAAATATTCTAAAAATCTGTCCTCGGCAGGGAAGCTTGCGCCTTTACGGAAACCTGCTGTCTTTGGATAACAGAACTATTATAACACAAAAAATTGATTTGTCAAGAGTTTTTTGAAAAAATTTTTAAAAAAACGAAAAAATTATTCCTCGTCGTCGCCTTTGGCGAAATCGTTGCGCTCGATCAGACGGCGCGCAAAGCCGATGAGCTTATCACGAAGCCAATCGGGCGAGATGATGCGGATGTCGGCATCGGCGGAAACGATGATGCCGAGAAAGAGCTCGACGCTCGGAAATTCACAGCGATAGCGATGGTGCGGTTCTTCTGCGACGATGAAGGCGCGAAGATTCATCACGGTCATACGGTCGGTGATCTCGAGCGTTGCCGTGTAGGGGAGCTGCATCTGAACGACCGAACGCGCCGCTGTCTGATCGCTGAAGGCGCGAAGTCCCGAGACGACTGCCTGATAGTCGGCATCGTTTTCGGTCTCTACGACAAGCGGGAGCACGAAGTTTTCGGTATAGTAATATCCCTTGCGCGTCGAGCAATAGCCGAGCGGCGCGCCAAGCTCTTTTTTCAAAAATTCCACGTCACGCTGTGCCTGACGGTGGGAGATCTCAAAGCGCTCGGAGAGGTGCGATGCGTTGGGATAGCAGTTCGCCGATATTTTTTTATGAAACCATTGGATGCGGTCGTTCGCGCTCATAGCTTTCTCCTTACTGTTGTTCGGTTTCTTCGATATTTTCGGGTTCTTCTGAGTCTTCGGTGATTTCGGTTTCTTCGGGTTCGCTGATCGCCTCGGGTTCTTCCTCGGTCGGGCAGAGCACGACGGTAAAAAGACGCGCCCCTGCGTAGATCGAAAAGGCAAGCAACAGGACGGCAAAGAGCAGGGAGCTCTTGGTTGCCGTTCCGTAAAAGCGATGTGTCAGAGTGCCGAGAAGCAACGTCAGGGCAGAGGTCGTTCCAAGGAACATTGCCGTTGCCGAGGCAAAGAGGGTCGTTGCCGTATAGGGCTTTGCGATCATTGCGCGCATTTCCGAGATCAGGAAGAACATTCCCGCCACGGCGGCAAGGTGCAGCCAAATCTTTTCGGGAGAGTTCATCGGGATCAGAAAATCGGTATAGGAGCGCGCCACTTCAACGACCAGACGGAGAATGGTGCAAAAACCAAAAGCAAGCGAGAGCGCGGGGGTGGCTTTTTCGGTTGCCATCAAAAGAAAATAGAGGCAAGCGCCAAGTCCGAGAAAAAGCGAAAGAATGGATGCGCCCGAACGGAGATCGGTGATTGCAAGCAACAGTGCGAGTGCCGCCGAAGCAAATGCCGCGATTCTGACGGCGAGCGAGGGCTTTTGGGGATACGCCGACGGAAGTCCGCGAAAACGGAGAATTGCAAAAACGGCGAAGAAGACGACCGATGCCACACAAACCACAGCGAGCGCGATCGGAAGGATCGCACCGTTCGAATAATAGCCGATGAGGCTGTCGTAGTTCAGAAAGAGCGCGAGTACACCGAGAAGTGCCGCAATCGCCGTCAGTCCGATGGCAATGAGACGATAAAGACGCGCACGTGGGCGCAGAGGATCGCAAGATTTCATAAGGCAGAATTCCTTTGTTCGATTGATTTTTGTCAAAATTATTCCATATTATATATATTATATACTATTTTTTTGAACAGAGTGTAAACAAATGAAAAAAACAAGAACGCGCGAGCATATTTTTTCATTGTCTCTTGACAAGGGAAAAAACATATGCTATAATGCTCATATGAATAACGGTTCATATGAATGAATTTTAATCAAAGATAGGAGTATTTTATGAAGCATACGGTGATGGAGCGTTGGGATCCCGACGCGATGGCGGATTTTTTTAAAATTCTTGGCGATAAGACGCGGCTTCGCATTCTGATGGAGCTGCTCTCGGGCAGTCTTTGCGTGATGCATATCAGCGAGCGAGTGGGAATGAGTCAATCGGCGACCTCGCATCAGCTTGCGATTCTTCGCCGCGCGGATCTTGTTCGTGTCACTCGCAAGGGAAAGACGCTCGTCTATGCCATTTCCGACGAGCACGTTCGGCTCTTGCTGGATATGGCGATTTTGCATTTGGGAGAGGAGAAGGAATAAGATGAAGCATCACGAGCACGAGCACGAAGAAGCGTGCCATTGTCACGGTCACGATCACGAGAACTCGTGCCACTGTCACGAGCACGAGCACGAGCACTCGGAAGCTTGCCACTGCCACGAGCACGCGCACGACGGCTGCGGCTGTGGTTGCGGCTGTGAGCACGGAGAAGACGAGCGCCCTCTGTGGCAGAAGATCTTGCTTTACACGCTTGGTGCCATTCCCGTCGTTCTTGGATTTTTGAGCTTTCTTCCGTGGCAGATCCGTCTTGCCGCATCTCTTGCGGGCTATCTGCTGTTTGGTTTTTCGGTCTGGAAAAATATGCTTCGCGGCTTTCTTCACGGAAAGATCTTTACAGAATTTACGCTGATGTGCGTTGCCTCGGTCGGCGCGTTTCTTCTGTTGGAATATGCCGACGCGGCGGCGGTGATGTACTTATATTCGCTGGGAGAGACGCTCTCCGAGGGTGCGCACGCGCGGTCACGGAAAAATATTTCGGAGCTGATCGCTCTGACACCCGAGGTCGTTACCGTTTTGCGTGAGGGAGAGCCGATCCGTGTCTCTCCCGAGGAAGTCTCGGTGGGCGAGACGATCTTGATCGTTGCGGGCGAGACGGTCGCGCTGGACGGTGTGGTCCTTTCGGGCGGTGGCAACGCCGATGCGTCGAGTGTGACGGGAGAATCCAAGCCACTCGAGCTTTACGAGGGGATTTTATGTCCCTCGGGTGCGATCCTCTCGGACGGTTCTTTGGCGCTTCGTGTGACGGCAGAATATGAGAACTCGGTGTTACCCAAGCTTCGCCGTGCCGTCGAGGAAGCGTCGGGGCGCAAATCCCGCGCGGAGAAGAAGCTCTCGCGTTTTGCTTCGGTCTTTACCCCGTTGGCATTTTGCCTTGCGGCGTTGATCTTTCTTGTCGGCGGACTGCTCACGCAGGATTGGCGTGCGTGGCTTCACACGGCGCTTGTGGTGCTTGTCGTTTCCTGTCCTTGCTCGCTCGTCCTTTCGGTTCCGCTGACCTATTTTGCGGGACTTGGCGCGGCGGCATCGCGCGGCATCGTCTTTCGCGGCGGTGAGGTAATGGATTCGCTCTCGCGCGTAGGTGCGGTTGCCTTTGACAAGACGGGAACTCTGACCGAATCGGTGCTTTCCTTTGACGGAGCCGAGCTTTACGGAGCGCTTTCCGAGGCGGAATTTTTGAGTCTTTCGCGCAGTGTTCTTTCACATAGTCCGCACGCGGCGGCAATTTCGTTCTGTCAGAGCACGGACGCGCCGCTTTCTTACGAGGTCGGCTCGGTCGAGATCCTCGGCGGACGCGGTGTGGTTTGCCGTGTCGGCGACAAGGAATGTCTCTTTGGCAATGCGGCGCTCCTTCGGGAGAGAGGCGTTGCCTGTGAGGACAGCCAAATGACCGCCATCTTCGGTGCGCTGGACGGTGTGCTGCTCGGGAAGCTCTCGTTTTCCTCCCGCGTCAAGCAGGGAAGTGCCGAGGCAATTTCTTCGCTGCGTAGCTTTGGCGTGAAGCGCCTGATGCTCCTGAGCGGAGATACCGAGGCATCGGTCGCGCAGACGGCACAAGAGCTTGGGCTTTCGGAATACGCTGCCGCGCTGACGCCGACCGAAAAGAGCGAGCGATTGGAAGCGATTTCCCGTGAGGTCAAGCAAAGTGACGCTCGTACGACGGTGGTCTATTGCGGAGACGGTCTCAACGATTCTGCCGTGGTTGCTCTTGCGGACGTTGGCGTTGCGATGGGCGGTTGCGGCTCGGCGTTGACGGTCAGCACTGCCGATCTGATCTTGATGGACGACGATCCGAGAAAGCTTGCCGAAGCTATTTCGCTCTCCCGACGGACCTCGCGTATTGCGGGACAAAATATTTTGCTCTCCCTTGGCATCAAGCTCGCCGTGGTGGCGATCGGAGCGGTGCTGTCTGCCGTGACGGGCGAGGGAATTCCGATGGGGCTTGCCATCGTCGCCGACGTTGGCGCGGCACTCCTCTGTGTACTCAACGCACTCCGCGCGGCGAGAAAGTAAGAATACGGGGGACGCGTGTACCTTTTTCTTTCGCGAAAGAAAAGGCACCAAAAAGAAAGCAACACGAATTTATGATTGCTGTCGCCGTATTTCTGATGCAGACTTCGTTTTTTTAGGAACAAAACCGTCGGACTCTACGCCCTCGACGGTTTTGGGATGCGATTTTAATAGAAAAAGAGTAGCTGTTACAGCTACTCTTTTTTTGAATAAACGCAACCGCAGTAGTTCTGTCGGTAGAGTCCGTATTCGACGGAGAGCTCGCAGGAGCGGCGGTATCCGTTTTTCTTTTTGAAGTCCGAGGGGAGATAGTTCGTTCCGTTCGCCTCGGCTTCTTCTGCTCCGATCTCATTGAGCCAGTCGGCTCGCTTATGCGGGCTGATCGAGAGGGTGGTCGTAAAATAATCAAAGCCGAGCTCTGCCGCGAGCTTTGCCGTTTTGGCAAGGCGCAGACGGTAGCAGTCGCGGCAACGCGCGCCTCCCTCGGGGAGCGCCTCGCGTCCTTTGGCAAGTTCTTCAAAGCGTTCGGGCTCATAGTCTCCGACGATTATTTTGACGCGCTCCGAGAGCCCCATTTCGTCTACGAGTCTGCGAAGTTCTTCTTCGCGCTTGCGGTGCTCCTCGGCGGGGGAGATGTTCGGATTATAGAAAAACAGCGTGATCTCAAAATGCGGTGCGAGATATTCGAGCACGTACGACGAGCAGGGCGCACAGCAAGCGTGCAACAAAAGGCTCGGACGGCGCTCCTGGCACTCGGTGGCGAGGATCTTGTCGAGCATCGCCTGATAATTTTGTTTGATCGGTTGGTTTGATGGCATAGAAACTCCTATTATAAGTAAGGGTTGAGGCGATACGCGCCGTTCTCGAAAATGATGAGTCGGCGACCGCTCACACGAATTGCTTTTTTATTGATACTGCAAACGCGTACAGCGAGCGCGTTTGCCGAGGTGTTTGGAATACTCTTGGAAGCGAGGCTCCGCTTTCCTTGAAGTGTATGCACGAGCTCTGCCTCGTCGGGCGAGAGGTGCAGGGGATAACCGAGCAGAAGAAATTCTTGCTTGTTTTCTGTTGCCACGAGCTTAGGATAGCGCAAAAGAGGTCCGTCCTTTCCGATGATCGTCTTTTTTTATATTTTAACACAAAAGCGAAAAAATGTAAAGGAGTTTGAGTTTTTTTTGAAAAAGAGCAAAAAGTTTGTGGTATTTTTAACGATTTCTCCAAAAAAAGAGACGAAAAATCGTACAAGGGTGACAAAAATTCAAAAAATGCAAGAAATTTTTGCCAAAACCCTTGTATATTTTGCGAAAATGAGTTAAAATATATAATTGAGAAAACACGGCTTGCCGAGTTTTCCGAATCCGTAAAAAAATTTTTATATAAAAATGGAGGAATTTTACCATGTCCGTAAAAGTTGCTATCAATGGTTTTGGCCGTATCGGCCGTCTCGCGTTCAGACAGATGTTCGGCGCTGAGGGTTACGAGGTAGTTGCAATCAACGACCTGACCGATCCCAAGATGCTCGCTCACCTTCTGAAGTACGACACCGCACAGGGCAAGTACGCTCTCGCTGACACTGTTTCTGCTGATGAGAACAGCATCACCGTCGGCGGCAAGAACATCAAGATCTACGCTGAGAAGGACGCAAACAACTGTCCTTGGGGCGCACTCGACGTTGACGTCGTTCTCGAGTGCACCGGCTTCTACACCTCGGTTGAGAAGTCCATGGCTCACATCAATGCCGG
>JAFQPC010000204.1 GCA_017411935.1 Clostridia bacterium
CGTTTGCTCCATAAGGAGCGGTGCCGTGGTAGGAGTTGGGCTGATTGATCGCCCAGAAGCGCGTGCACGCCTTAAAGCCAACGTCGTAGAGATAGTCTGCCTTGTGGTTGCTTTCACCCTCGACGGCGTCACAACGGTCCAAGCGAACCGTCTCGGGATTGGTTCTCATAATAATTGCCGTTTCGTTCAGACCGCCGTGACCGGTTTGTCCACCGCGATCAACGAAGTCGCGAAGATAAGCAATGTCCTCGGGCGTCAGCTCGGGGAAGACCTCTCCCTTGTTGAGATCGTGAACGATGTCCTTGTGCGTATAGCAGAAGTCGTTGCGTGCCATCACGACATAGTCCTTCTTGTCTTTCATCGTGCTGCGAACAAAGGTGTTGAGCACCGAAATGTTTCCGCCGTGACCGTTGAGCAGAATGATCTTCTTAAAGCCGTTGCGCGCGATCTCGGAGCAGAGCTCGGTGAGCATATCTATAATCAGAGGGATCGAAAAGCTGATCGTACCCTTGTGGTCATAGAGACCGTTGACGTCAGCATACCAAACGGCAGGAGCGACCATCACGGGCTCGATCTCTGCCGCCTTCTCGGCAATATACTGACAGGTCATCGTGTCGGTACCAACGGGCAGGTGCTGTCCGTGCATTTCAATGCAGCCGACGGGAATGACGCAGACCTTGCCGCATTCCTCAATCGCATCATAAAATTCTTCTTCACGTAAGTTTTGCCAAAGCATCGTTTTTTCTCCTTTGATATGGTTGATTATCTTTTGACGGCGTCTAAAAAGAAGAAGCCGCAGGGTTCGTAAATGTATTTTCCGCTAAGATAGTGCGCCTTGACGGCACGCTGGAGCGACGAGTTCTCGGGCAGATCCTCCCAGCGCTCAATGGTGGGATCGTCGTAAAGGAAGATCAGTACGGCGCGTCCGTCGGAGAGACGGGGGAAGCGCAGATACTTTCCTTGGAAAGCGAGAATGTTTGAGGTGGGCTTCATCATCTCGCGGAGCTGAGGCTCCATCAGCCACGAGTGGCAGTAGAATGCCTTGGGCTTGTATTCGGGGAAGGATTTTTCAAAAATACGGAGACACTCGGCGTACGCCGCTTCCATATTTTCGGGCGTGAAATCCTTGCTCGGCGGAATGTGAACGCTGATAACGGGATCGGTGTCGGTGATAAAGAGCTCCCATTCGGATTTCGGATAGGTTTTCTTCTCGGACGACGCGATCGCATTCCAAGGATCGACGGGATAGCCCTCGTAAGCGTCGTCGGTCTCGGTGAAAGCACCGAAGAATGCGGTATCTTCCGCGCCTGCCGAGCCTGCGATGATGCCGCTCTGTGACACGGGTTGATCGTGCACGAGGATCGCCGCCTCGCCCGCCTTGTTGCGGAGCACGACTGCCGATTCGATAAACTTCGTACGCATCTCGAAATTGAGGATACCGATATGCAGAATGGTACAGTCGATCAAACGCTGATTCCAACGGAAGATGCGGTCTGCCTCAAATCCGTCGCGCCCAAAGAGCTTGTTATAGTTGTGAAGCGAGCCGTCAAAGACGTCGCGGATCGTCAGAAGAAGCACGTCCTCGGGAACTTCACGGTCGCGGAAAAACTTTGCCATCTTAGGGGCAAAGGCAAGCTGGGCAAAGAACGCCGACATCTCATACGTGGCACGCTCGTCCTCGGATGGGGGCACGGCTGTCTCGGTAACGTTGGCGATCTCTCCCGTGGCACGGTCAGCGAGCATATGATAAAGGAGCAGGGAATGGCGCGAAAGAAGCTCGTTGGCGCGAACCTTTTCGAGCGACTTCTTGACAAATTCGTATTTTTCATCAAACATCGCAAAATCCGTCTGGATCTGCGTTAAAAATTCATCGGTCAGAAACCATACACCGCGCTCGTTATATTCCTGCATCACAGCATCAAAGTTCTTGCCGTAGAGCTCGGGCATTTCGTTAATACCAAGCGTCTTCAAAAAAGATTCTCTGGTGAAATTCATAATAAAACCTTTCTTTATAATCAAAGTGTTTCAAGTCGCCTTTATTGTAGCATATCCGTGGAGAAAAGTCAATTCAAATTAAAAAATAATTCTTGTTTTTTGCGGTTAAATATGGTATAATGAAAAAAACAGAGGAGGTGTTTTAAATGTTTTGTGATTTGTTTGGAAATCAACGTGCAAAACTTGGACTTCATATTCATACGAGCAACTCGGACGGAGCTGTTTCTCCCGAGGAATCGGCACGCATGTATCGAGAACACGGCTACGACGCGATTGCGCTGACCGACCATTGGGTGTTTGGCACAGGGGGAGAGCTTTCTGGGCTTCCTGTTTTTTCGGGCTGTGAATACGAAGCTAACGGACGGTGCGAAAACACCTTTCATATCGTTTGCCTGCTTGCCGAGCGAGAGCCCGAGGGGATTACGAGGGAAAGCACTCCGCAAGAAATGGTGAATGCTATTCACAAAGCGGGGGGAATTGCCGTGATCGCGCACCCTGCGTGGTCGCTCAATACAATTGATTCAATTCTTGCGGTCGATGGATTTGACGCGACCGAGATCTATAATACCGTCTCGGGCACGGGGCACTCTTTCCGTCCCGATTCGTCGCTCACCGTCGATCTGCTTGCTTGCCAAGGACGCATCTATCCCTTGCTTGCTACCGACGACGCGCATTATTATCGGGATTTTCGCGGAATGGACGCGTGTCAATCCTATATTATGGCACTTTGTGATCCGTCTGATCCCTCATCGGTCAAGCGTGCGATCCTTGCAGGGGATTTTTATGCCACGCAGGGTCCCGAGATTCATCTGACGAAAACCGATGATGGTTTTCGTGTCGATTGTTCCCCTTGTGAGAAAATCGTGTTTGCGAGCAACCGTCCGTGGAGACCGCGCGTGTTTGCGGCAGAGGGCGGCGAGCTTTTGACACACGCCGAATATACACCCGACGTGGACGAAACTTTCCTGCGCGCTTTTGTGGTTGATGAAGACGGACGGCAGGCTTGGACGAATATCGTACGGCTTTGATCTCTCTTGCATATCATAAAAGAGGACGGCTCGTATATCGCGGACGGATGAGACGAAAAAGAGAGCGGACGTGTGGAGAAGACAGCCCTTCGCGAGATACTGAAAAAGCACCCCCGATGAAAAAATCGGGGGTGCTTTGTATGTTTTTGTTTTTATTCCATCGTTGCGAGAATTTCTTCCAGATACTTCTTTGCATGCAGAATATCTGCGATCTGCTTTTCGCCGCTGATCTCACGCTCGATGATCAGGTTGCCGGTGTAGCCAACTTCCTTGAGGCGCTTGATGACCTCGGGAATGTTTGCCATACCCTCGCCAACCTTGACCTCTTGACCCAGCTTCTTGCCGTCGGTGGGATACAGACCGTCCTTGATGTGGGTATCCATCACGTACTTACCGAAGACCGTGATCGCGTCGGCAGAGTTTGCCTTGCCGTAGAGAATGAGGTTTGCGGTGTCCATATTGATACCGATGTTTTCATATTTACCACCCATCGAAACCTCTTCGATCACGCGGAGCAGGGTGATAGGAGTTTCCTGACCTGTCTCAAAGAGGAAATTGATGCCGAGCTTTTTGTAGCGGGCAACAATGTGACGAATAATGGCAACGACACCGAGATATTCGGGATCATTCATGTTTTCGGGGAGAAAACCAACGTGCGTTGCAACTCTCGAAACGTTGATCTTTACCGCAAATTCACCTGCCAGCAGCAACTCTTCAGCTCTCTTCATACGGTAGGCGGGGGGAACAAGACCAAGCGTCATAGGACCTGCGTGGAAGTTCCACTCGCCGGGGCCGGACCAGCCTGCCCAAAGAGACGAAATTTCAATGCCCGTTTCAGCAACAGCGTCATTGATCTCTTTTGCTTTTTCGTCGGTGTAGAGGGCGGTATCCCAAATGTCCATCTGACAGCATTCAAAGCCGTATTCCTTGACCTCTTTCAGCTTTGCCAGAATGTCTGTGTCCTTGTAGATCAGGACCTTTACTCCAAGTTTGCTCATAATGAACTCCTTTTCTGTGAAAAAATTATTTTGTTTCAAGCGTTTCGATCAGACAGACCGCGTGTGCGGCAATGCCGAGACCTTCGCCAGTAAAACCAAGACCTTCCTCGGTCGTCGCTTTTACGCTGACAAACGAGGGCTCAAGAAAGAGCGCGCGGGCAATGGTCTTTCGCATTTCTGCGATATGGGGCGCAAGCTTGGGCGCTTGCGCGAGCACCGTCGCGTCAATATTGACGATGCGATAGCCTGCCATTCCAAGATGGCTGTTGACCTTGCGGAGAAGCACGAGACTGTCAGCGTCCTTGAAGGCAGGATCGTTGTCGGGAAAAAGCTTTCCGATGTCTCCGAGCGCCGCCGCACCGAGCAGGGCATCCGAGATCGCGTGGAGCAATACGTCGGCATCCGAATGACCGAGCAATCCTTTTTCGTAAGGAATGTTCACGCCGCCGAGGATCAGCTTTCTTCCCTCGACAAGACGGTGAACGTCGTAGCCGTGACCAATGCGTATCATTCGATCTCCTCCCATTTCTTCCGCTCATTGAGAATTGCTTCGGCAATGGCAAGATCCTCACGGAAGGTGATCTTGACGTTTTGCGATCCGCATTCCACGAGACGGATGGGATGCTTTATAAATTCTACGAGAGAATTGTCATCCGTGCCCTCAAAGCCTTTTTTGAATGCCGTGTAAGCGGCGGCACGGTAGAGCTTGGTCTTGAAGACCTGCGGCGTCTGCGCGAGCCATACGGTGTTGCGATCGACGGTATGGTCGATAAAGCCCTTCGAGTCGGCAATCTTGACGGTGTCGGTCGAGCGGTGCGCCGCCGTTGCCGCCTTATATTTGTATGCCGCACGGCAGACCGCGGTGATGTCGTCGACCGTCGTCAGACAGCGCGCCGCATCGGCGATCGCTACGTATTTCGACTTGTCGCTGACGGCATCAAGTCCGTTCATGACCGAGGCTTGGCGGGTGTGCCCACCCGCAACGATCTTGATCGGTTTCTGAAGACCGTAGCGAAGACGAAGCGCTTCCCATTCGGGAATTTCATTGCGTCTCGCAACAATGATAATTTCGTGAATGCACTCAGCATCAAGATACGAACGCAGGGTGTGAAGCAGCACGGGTTCTCCGCAGAGAAGCGCCGTTTGCTTCGACTGCTCACCGCCAAAGCGCTCCGAAAAGCCTGCGGCGGCAATGATCGCTGAGGTGAAATTTTTGGGATGATCCGAGCCTGTGATGGCGCGGAGTACCCCAACCACTTTTTTAATACACAAGCTAAAGTTCCTCCTTCATATTGGAGTAAGTCATAGACTTAAAAGGTTCCTTTTTCAATTTCGGAGAGCATTCCGACGCGCGTCAGGTGATTGCCTTCGTTGGCATATTCGGCAGAGAGAAATGCGTCGACCAGATCGAGTGCAAGACCGAGACCGACCACACGCTCGCCGAAGCAGAGTACGTTGGCGTCATTATGCTCACGCGTCAGCCGCGCTGAAAAAACGTCCGAGCAACAAGCGGCGCGAATACCGTCGTGCTTGTTTGCGGCAATTGACATACCAATGCCCGTACCGCAGATGAGAATGCCGAGTCGGCACGTGCCGTCGAGGATCTTCTCGCAAGCGGCGTGCGCAAAAACGGGATAATGACAGCTGTCGGAAGAAAATGTTCCAACCTCGAGGACCTCGTGCCCCTGTTCTTTCAGGTGTGCGATGACCGCGTCTTTGATGTTGAAGCCCGCGTGGTCGCAACCGAGTACGATTTTCATAACAGTAGTTCCTTTGGTTTTAGTATTGATAAAATGATTTTCGGGTATTCAAAACGAATCGTTCTTTGCGGTTTGTTTTTCAAGATAAGTTCGCTCCGCCTGCGAGGGGCGCAGATAGGTGACGGTAAATTCAGCGTCGTTTGTGCAAAGCCCTGCGCGATAGGCGCGGAGTGCGACCTTGGCGACCGAGGCCGCCGATTGATGCACGAGACGGTTCGGTACGGGAAGCGCCACTGTTTTTTTGAGCGCAGGCAGGGTAACGTCCACACCGTCGCCGCAAAAGCTAACGGGTTCGCCATAAGCAGAGAGAAGCTCGTCCAACTCCTCGATCGAGATGGCTTCATCGTCACGCAGACGCGTGAGCGTCTCACCGTCCGAACGGAAGAGGGCAGTATAGACCTGCGAGCGGCGCGCGTTCATTACGGGACAGATCAGTCCCGCGCGTACCGAAAGGTTTTCGGCAATTGCTTCAAGCGTCGAGATACCGAGACACGGCTTGCCAGAGCCGAATGCCAAGCCTTTGAGCGTGGCGGCGCCGATGCGGACTCCCGTGAAGGATCCGGGACCGTTCGACGCGGCAAAGAGGTCGATGTCGCGGACCGTGATGCCATACGAGGTAAGCACCGATTCGACCATCGGAAGAAGCGTTTCGCTGTGCGTGTTTCCGTTGTTGAGAGTGTATTCCGCCAAGAGTCGGTCGTCCTCGCAAAGCGCGACGGTCGCGACGGTGGCAGAAGAGTCAAGCGCAAGAAGTTTCATAGATTCTCCGTAAATGTAAATCCGACGGGCGTGATACGAAGCTCGCGGCTGTCCACGTATTCGGCGGAATTTTTGACGATCTCTACCCGAAGATAACGGTCGGGGAGCGCATATTCGATCTTTTCACTCCATTCGGTCAGACAAATACCTCGACGGTCGAGATAATCGTAAAAGCCGATCGAGTAAAGCTCATCCTCGTCCTCAATGCGATAAAGATCAAAATGAAAGACCGAGAGCGCCTCTCCGCGATACTCGTGCACCAGAGAAAAGGTGGGAGATTTGACACGCGCATTTGGTGCGATCCGTGAGGTAAAGCCGCGAATGAATGCGGTTTTTCCCACACCGAGGTCGCCGTAGAGCGCAACGAAGCGAGGAAGCGTTTGGTCTGAGATAAGGCGCTCGGCAAGAGATTTGCCGATCGCCTCGGTCTCGTCGGTGGAATTGCTTTGAATAAAAGCGGGAAGGGTCAGAGACATCAGAACAGACCCGTGATGTTGCCGTCGTTGTCGATGTCGATCGAGTATGCCGCAGGCTTCTTGGGAAGACCGGGCATCGTCATGATCGCACCCGTGAGTACGACGATAAAGCCTGCCCCCGCAGAGAGCTTGACCTCACGCACGGTGAGGGTAAAGCCCGTGGGGCGACCGAGTTTTGTGGCGTCGTCCGAGAGCGAGTACTGCGTCTTTGCCATACAGATGGGAAGACGCGCATAGGCAGGATCGAGTGCTTCGATCTCGGCAAGTGCCTTTGCGGCAGATGCGTCAAATTTCACGCTGTCCGCGCCGTAGATCTTGGTAGCGACCGCTTCGATCTTCTCCTTGATCGAGAGATCGTCTTCATACATAAAGTGGAAGTCTTTTTCCTTTTCACAAGCGGCAATCACCTTTTCGGCGAGCTCCAGACCGCCCTCGCCACCCTTGGCGAAGACCTCGGAAAGGGCAAAGTCTGCGCCCTTTTCGCGGCAGACCGTGCGGATATAATCGAGCTCTGCGTCGGTATCGGTGCCGAAACGGTTGATAGCAACGACAACGGGCAGACCGAATTTGCGGAGATTGTCGATGTGAGCTTCGAGGTTGACCGAGCCCTTCTTGAGTGCTTCAAGGTTCTCGGTAGCGAGTTCTGCCTTGGGAACGCCGCCATTGTATTTCAACGCGCGAACCGTAGCGACAAGAACAACGGCATCGGGAGAAAGTCCTGCCTTGCGACACTTGATGTCAAGGAACTTTTCAGCACCAAGGTCAGCACCGAAGCCTGCCTCGGTGATCGCGTAATCGGCGAGCTTGAGCGCGAGCTTGGTGGCACGAACCGAGTTGCAGCCGTGCGCGATGTTTGCAAAAGGACCGCCGTGAATGAGGGCGGGGGTGTTTTCGAGCGTCTGTACGAGATTGGGCTTGATGGCATCCTTCAGAAGCACTGCCATTGCGCCTGCCGCCTGCAGATCGCGGCAATAGACGGGCTTGCCGTCGTAGGTGTAAGCTACGAGAATATTGCCAAGGCGTACCTTGAGATCGGCAAGATCTTCCGCCAGACAGAGAATAGCCATAATTTCGCTGGCAACCGTGATCATAAAGTGATCCTGACGCGGAATGCCGTCAACCTTTGAGCCGAGACCAACCGTAACGTTGCGGAGCGCGCGGTCGTTGGTGTCGGTGACGCGGGCGAAGAGAATGCGGCGCTGGTCGATGCCGAGCTCGTTGCCCTGCTGAAGGTGGTTATCAATGATCGCGGAGAGAAGATTGTTCGCCGCGGTAATGGCATGGAAGTCTCCTGTGAAATGGAGATTGATGTCGTCCATCGGAACGACCTGTGCGTAGCCGCCGCCTGCCGCGCCGCCCTTGACGCCGAATACGGGTCCGAGAGAGGGTTCGCGGAGTGCGATGACAGCATTTTTGCCCATCTTGCTCATTGCCATACCCAGACCGACCGTGGTCGTCGTCTTACCCTCGCCTGCGGGGGTGGGGTTGATGGCGGTGACGAGGATCAGCTTTCCGTTTTTGCGGTTGGCAGTACGCTTGAGAAAATCATCGGTGATCTTCGCTTTGTACTTTCCGTAGAGCTCGAGCTCGTCGTCTTCGATTCCTAAGTTATGCGCAATGTCGGTAATGGGGAGCATTTTTGCTTCTCTTGCAATTTCGATATCGGTTTTCATAGGAAACTCCTTTGTTTTCAAAGTTATACATTGTATATTATACCATAAAAAAATAAAGATGTAAAGGGCTTTTTGAAAAAAGAAAACATAAAACCGCAGGATGCTTCTTGCGCTTATGCAAGGACACCGAGCGGTTTTGATTTATGTAGTTACATTCTTTTTTCTGACCGCGAGTCGGAGAAGAAAAAAGAGGGCGATAAAAAGGGCAATGCCGAGGGATGCGCCTGCCGTATCGGTCAGAACGTCAAGAAACGCCGCGGCACGTCCTTCCGAAAAGGTCTGCAAAAACTCGTCGAGACTTGCCAGAAGAAACGCGAGGGGGAGCGAGACAAGAAGCCAAAGAATGTCGAAACGTCGGCGGGCATGAAGCGGTGAGAGCCCGAGCGCCCAGACGTCAAGACAGAGTAGAATACCAAGAATGAAAAATTCGGTAAAATGCGCCATATTCCGTACGGTCGATTCCGAGATCGGCTCTTTGATGCCGACCGAGGATGCAAGATCGTTGACGATCTGTTGAACCTGACCGCTTTGCTCGCTCGACGCTTGCGCGTCTTTCATCGAATTGCCAAAGATAAAGCCGAGCCAAAGAAGAGTCAAAAGTAGCGGGATCGCAATCCGAATCGCGCGCAGAAATTTCGGATGTTTCCAAAACATAAAGAACCTCCTTGGAATTTTTTAAAATCACTTGCAATCGAAAGAAATTTGTGGTAGAATAAAGAGTGGCAAGGCTCCCATAGTTAAATGGATATAATAAGCCCCTCCTAAGGGTTAGTTGTGAGTTCGATTCTCGCTGGGAGTGCCATCGCTCTTTTTTCATTATAGCATAAATTGAAGAGCAATACAACTCTTTTTTGTAAAACAAATTTAACCAAAAAATATAAAAACGGAAGAAGGACAAAATATGAGTGACAAGCTTTACTTACAGGAAAAAGACCCTGCGTTGTTTGAAGTCATCAAGGCAGAGACCGACCGTCAGAACTACGGTCTGGAAATGATCGCTTCGGAGAGTATGCAGCCCCGTCTGGCAAGAGAGATCGCGGGCGGCGTGTTTAACAACAAGACGGCCGTCGGACGCGTCGGATATCAGAGACTGATGGGCTCGGAGCCCTCGGACGCGCTCGAAAAGCTCGCGGCAGAGCGTGCCTGCGAGATCTTCGGTGCCGATCACGCCAACATGACGACCTATTCGGGAAGTGTTTCCAACTTCTGTGCGTATTCTGCCGTTCTCAAGGCAGGCGACACGGTCGTTGCAATGGATCCCGTGACGGGTGCGCACCAGTCGCACGGTGACCCCAGAAATATTTCCTCGCGTCTGTACGATTTCCATTTCTTCGGACTCAACCCCGAAACGCTTGACATCGACTACGAGGGCGCGGAGAGACTGACCAAGGAGCTTCACCCCAAGCTCATCGTCATCGGTTCTGCCGCATACCCCAGAAAGATCGACTACGCAAGACTTGCCAAGATCGCGCACGAGAACGGAGCGCTTTTGATGGCAGACATCGCGCACTTTACGGGACTTGTTTCTGCGGGAATGGCGCCCAACCCCGTTCCTCACGCAGATATCGTTACGGGCTCGACCACCAAGACGATGTGTGGACCTCACAGCGGATTTATTATGTGTAAGGCGGCACTCAAGGATACCGTCGAGCACAGCATTTATCCCGGCTACGTCGCATCGCTCCACCTGCAGACGGTTGCCGCAATGGCGTATGCGCTCGAGCGCTCGAAGACGCCTGAGTTCAAGGCGCTGATGAAGCAGATCGTGGATAACTCGAAGTACCTCTGCGAAGCACTCAAGAAGAGAGGCTTCGGCATCTTCACGGGCGGCACGGACTGCCATATGTTCCTGCTTGAGCTGCACAACTTCGGCGTGGACGGCGTGAAGTTCTCCGACGTTCTTGAGGAGATCGGTATCACCGTGAACTCCAAGGGCATTCCGTTCGATACCGCAAAGGTCGCGATGGGCGTTCGTATGGGTACGACGGTGCTGACGCAGAGAGGAATGAAGGAGCCCGAGATGGATCGTATGGCAGACATTCTGCTTGAGGCGGCAAAGGGCTATAACGATCCCGCCGTCATCGCATCGCTCAAGGCAAAGGTCCGCGCGATGGCAGAGGAATTCCCGATCCCCGAGGAATACGCGCTGTAATTTATGATGATTCTCAACCGAGACGGCAATACTGCCGTCTCGGTTTTTCGTATAATCGTACGTATGCTCCCATAAAATGATATATAGAAAACCAAAGGAGCGTGTGATATGGCAGAGCTTTTTCAAAAGAACGGACGAGCGTGTGTGGTAGGAGTCGAGGTGCTTCGGTGGAGGATTTCGTTGCCGTCGTGCAACGAGAAGATCGCCGCCTTTTACGAAAAGATCGGTACGCGTGTCGTCGGATTTTGTGAGGGAGTGCTTCGAGAGAAAGCTGAACGCGAGTTTGAGGCATCGGAGGATGAGAAAAAACGATTTCAATTTCCGACACTTTCCTATCGACTTGAGGGAAAAATAACCTATGAGGACGAGACGTATTTATCGGTCTGCCTTGCCGCCGAGCTCCGCCACCGCGGAGAGCGTTCGCCCGTCGGCTTTTTTGAGGACGGGCAGGTTTTTGAAAAAGAAAGCGGAATGCTGCTCGCACCCGAGGACGTTGTTTTTCGATTTTGCGGAGAGCGTCTTTCGGCAAAGGAAAAGAAATCGGCACGGGGTGTTCTCTTGTCGGAAAACGCTGTGCTATGGCACGACGGAACGCGGTGGCAAACAAAAGCGTTTGAAAAAACGAAAGGCAGGGGAGCAACGTAGACTTCCCCCGTTTTGCCGTTTTTGAATAAGATTAAAATAATGAAATGCGATCGACAAACCGTATGCGAAGCTTCCTAACAATGCAACGGTTCATTTTAATTACGTTTCGAGCGAAGCTTAAATCACAAAACGGCGGCAGTTCAATTTGAACTGCCGCTTTTTTTAATATCCGTATTTTTTCTTTTGCCCCAAAAAGAAGGAGATCGAAACGCAAAGGGCGAGTAGCTCCGAGGCGAGAACACTCAGCCACACACCGTTAACACCGAGCCAGATCGGCATCAGAAGCAGGGTGAGCACCTGAAATACAAAGAGCCGCAAAAAAGAGAGTGTTGCGGAAACACCGCCGTTGCCGAGCGCGGTGAAAAATGCCGAGGAAAAAATGTTGACGCCAAGCACGAGATACGACAGAGAATAGAGAGAAAAGGCGCGCGTCGTGAGCGTAAGAAGCTCGGGATCATATCCGACGAAAAAGGCGGAGAGAGGCTTTGCAAGCAGCTCGGCGAGCAGAACCATCAATACGCCAAAGACGCTCATCAGCACAAGGCTTTTGCGGAACAGGTTTCTCAGTTCAGCTTTGTTTTGCGCGCCATAATGATAGCTGATGATGGGCGCAGAACCGATCGAATACCCGATAAATACGGTAATGAAGATAAAGCTGACGTACATGACCACGCCAAAGGCGGCAATGCCGTCCTCACCAACCAGACGCATCAATTGGAAATTATAGAGCATATTCGCAAGCGACAGAGAGAGGTTGGTCATCAGCTCCGAAGAACCGTTGGTGCAGGTGTGAAGCAGGGCGTGCCCATCAAATCTCGGACGCGTCAGACGGAGCAGACTTTTATTTTTCGGGTGAAGAAAATAAACGAGAGGAACGAGCCCACCAATGGCTTGGCTGATCGCCGTTGCTGCTGCCGCACCGACAATGCCCCACGAGAACACGGCAACGAAAAGGAAGTCGAGGACGATATTCGTCACGCCTGCCGCCACGGTCACGTAGAGTCCGAATTGCGGACGCTCGGCGGTCACAAGAAAGCTTTGAAAGAGATTCTGAAGCATAAATGCCGTGAGCGCGAGAAGAATGATCCTTCCGTAGGAGACGCAATATTCGAGCATCTCCCCCTCGGCACCTAACATTGCCGCGATCGGTCGGAGCAAAACGATGCCGAGCGTCGAAAAAAATACGCCGCAGAGCACCGTCACGACGGTGAGCATAGAGAAGACCGAGATCGCTTTCTCGCGTTCGCCCTCGCCAAGGTGCTTGGCAACGATGGCGCTTCCGCCCGACCCCAACATAAAGCCGATCGCACCGAAAAGCATCAGAAAGGGCATGATCAGATTGAGCGCCGCAAAGGGCGTCTTGCCCACAAAATTCGAAACGAAAAGACCGTCCACCACGCCGTAGATCGAGGTGAAGATCATCATCATGATCGAGGGAAAAACAAAGCGGAGCAGACGAGGAGTGGTAAAATGGTCGGAGAGCTGAATTTTCATTGCTTGATCGTGTATTCCATCATTTCATAATGGAGCTTTGTTCCAACGTCTACGCCAAACGGAAGCAGAGCCATCGCAATAAAGAGCTCCTCACCGCTTGCGTCGTCGCGAAGGATCGCATATTCGCCCTCGATCCGACAAAGGGTATAGTCTTTCGGTTCCATCTTGAAAATTCCTTTCGGTAATTTTTTGTTCTCCTTTGAAAACGAGAAAAAAGGTCTTGAAAAGGGGGGAGAAATGTGGTATAATTATATCATATCTTTTTGTCTGTGACAATAGGTTTTTTGAGATTTTTAGGAGAATTGCGATGGAACAGATCTATACCATTCCCGTCAATGAGGCGTTCGAAGCATCTGCCGCCGATCCGTCGTGCGGATGTCCCTTTTGTACGCTTTATAATAAGCTCGAGGACGATGAGCTCGAGCTCATTCTCGGCGCGTCGATGATGGAGCCCGACGTGCGGATTCAAACAAATAAGGAAGGATTTTGCCGTACACACTACGATATGATGTTCACGCGCAAAAACCGTCTGGGAATGGCGCTCACCCTCGAGAGCCACCTCTTGGAGCTCTCTGACGAGATCCGCGACGGAAAGATGTTTTCCTCTCCCGGGCAGAAGGCAATGAAGCGGATCGACGCGCTTGAAAAAAGCTGTTACGTTTGCCGACGCATTGAATTTAACTTTGAGCATATGTTTGAGACGGCAGTGCTCCTTTGGGAGAGCGACGAGGAATTTCGCAAAAAGCTCGAGGCGCAGCCCTATTTCTGTCTGCCGCACTACCGCCGTCTGCTTGCCTGCGCAAGCTACGACCTCTCCAAAAAGAAATTTCCCGAATTTCAGAAGTCGTGCGCGACCATCGTTGAAAAATATATGGAGAAGCTGACGGGCGACGTCAGTTGGTTCTGCAAGAAATTTGATTACCGATACGACGAAGAACCTTGGTACGACTCCAAGGATGCCGTCGAGCGAGCAATGCGCTTTTTGCGCAGTGATCTGCATCATTCCCCTGAAAAAAAGAAATAATAAGGATACGATATGATTGATCTGTTGGACCTGCAAAAGCATTTTATTTTGACGCACCTGAAAGAGGGCGACGTTGCCGTCGATTTTACGATGGGCAACGGACACGATACCGAGTTTCTCTCAAAGACCGTGGGAGAGAGCGGTCACGTTTACGCCTTTGACGTTCAGGAAATGGCACTTGCCTCGACGAAAAAGCATCTCGCGGAGGTGGGGTGCCCCGAAAATTATACGCTCATTCTCGACTCACATCACAACGTCAAAAAGTACGTTGATACGAAGATCAAGGCGGGAATGTTCAATCTCGGATATCTGCCGGGAAGCGACAAGAGCGTAACGACGATGCGCGAGACGACACTGCCCGCCATCGAAGCCGCGATCGATCTGATGGATCGCGACGCGATCATTCTCGTGGCAGTCTATCCCGGACATGCCGAGGGAGAGGCAGAGGGAAAGATGATCTGCGAATATCTTTCCTCGCTTTCACGCTACAAGGTCTGCGCGACGAGGATCAATATCCTCAATTCGCCGACCTCACCCTTTTTCATTATCATCGAGAACAAACCGTAAGATATTATAAAAACGAAAGGAGCGCGCGATGAAACGCAAAAAAAAGAATTTGCCCGAAATCGAATCCGAGCCGATCGATGCGCTCTCTTATGAGGAGATGAAGCTGCTCCACATCGAGCACGAGAAGAGCGAGGATCGCAGTCAGCTTCCGCCACACGACCAGTCAGACAAAGCGAAGCTGTTTCGCTTTGTAAAGAAGAATAAGATCGTGACCGTGGCGGCGATCGTCATTCTTTTGTCTCTTGTCGCAGGCGTCATTTTCGGCGCGTATTGGCTGATCTCGCTCTGGGTCAACCGCCCGAACACCTCGGATTTTACCGTAGAGCTTGGCGAGGAAGAACCCTTTACCGTGCCGTACGATGAGATGGTACGCGACGGCGTGCTCTACGTCGATCTGAGAAAATTAGCACCCTTTGCCGACCTGATCGTCAGCGGCTCTCCTGAGCAGATGCAGTTTACCGCAAAGACGGGAACCTTTCTTTCCTTTGAAAACGAGAGTGAGATTGCAAGGATCAACGGCAAGCGCGTGGAAATGCTCGTCCCCGAATTTCGCGGAGACAAAGAGATCTCGGCAAAAGCATTCATTACTGCCGAGGCTTGCTACGTGCCGTATTACTTTCTGAAAAATACGGTCAGCGACGGCTTGCAGTTCCGCTTCAATAACGAAACGAATACCCTCTCCTTCCGCCGCACCTTTACGGGAGAAGTCGACGAGGAAGATCAGCCTATCGCGTCGACCGTGCTCTTTTTCACCAATCAGTATAAGATCTTGCCCGAGGAGGGCGAGGTAATATATGAGTATTCGTACCTGATCGATATCGAGCCCTATCTCGAAAGCATTACCGCGGAAAATCTTCTGCTTGCCAATAAGCAGAATCCGTTGGGACCCGACTTTAAGCCCGCGCTTGAGCAGATCACGGTCAAGACGGCAAGTAACCGTATTCTCTATCTGAACGCAGATGCGGCAAAGGCACTCGAAGCGATGGTGAAGGAAATGAACGAGGCAGGCGTGACCGACGTGATGGTGACGAGTGCCTACCGTAAATATGACCGTCAGAAAGAGCTTTGGGAGCAGTATTGCAGAGAAGAAAAAGCCAAGCATCCCGACTGGACGACCGAGCAGATCGAGGCGGAAGTGCTGACCTATTCGGCATATCCGGGAACGAGTGAGCACCAGACAGGACTTTGTGTGGACTTTATGACCTCGACGATGACGGCGCTCAATAACAGCTTTGAGAAAACCAAAGCCTTCTCGTGGCTCGTTGATAATGCCCACCGATTCGGATTTATTCTGCGCTACGATAAGGACAAGGTCGACGTTACGGGATATAGCTACGAATCCTGGCACTACCGCTTTGTCGGACGTGCGGTGGCAACAGAAATCTATGAGCAAGACATTTGCCTTGAAGAATATCTTGCGGGAAATTCATAAAAACAACAAAGAGCCGTACAAACGTACGGCTCTTGCTTTTATGATTCGGAGAGCGCTTCGGGCGCTTTCTTTTTTCGTTTCAGTACCATGGGTCGTAGTGGAGAGGGAACCCAAAGTCCCGTGAGACAGAGAATACCGATGTAAATACATTCAAATGCCCAGCCGATGACTTGAGCGGAAAACAGACCGTGAATGCCAAAGGTCGGAGCCAAAAAGTAGGTTGCAATCAAGTTGATCACGGAACCGCCAAGCGAAGCAATAATGAGGTGAGTGTTCGACTTGATGCCGCGCAGGATCGAATGGAAAATACCGCAGAATACGTGCAGAGAAAGAAAGGGAAGATAAATGCGAATGTAGATCTGTACATATTCGAAGACTTCGGGATCGGTAGCCTTGTTGATAAAGAGTCCGCCGACGAATTCTGAGAAGATACATATGGGGATGAGGAGGACGAAGAAGAAAACGTAGCCTTGTAAAAGTGCGGTAGATACGGCTTTTTGATCTTATGATATTTCTTGGCACCCACGCACTGTGCGATGTAATTGCTGGCGGTTTTTGATGCTGAATAATAAAGCTGGGTGATATAGCTGTGGATATTACTGGAAATCGAGTAGGCGGCAACGATGAGGTAGCCGAGTCCGTTTCGTAACGGAGCAATCAAAAATGCGGCGGCACCCATACTGCACTGTTGGAAAATATTCGGCAGGCTGTAAGCGAAGAGCGGTTTGACTTCTCGCCAAGAGGGCTTCGGAATTTTTGTTCCGACGCCAAGCTGACGAAAATAGCCGCGCAGACGGAACCAATATAGGCAGAAGACGACGAAATTGGCGAAAATCGAGGAAATTCCGAGACCGATCACCCCAAGATCGAGTACGGCGACCGTCAGAAGGTTGCCGAGGACGCTGAGCAATGCCAAAAGGAAGGAGACAATGAGCGGAAATTTCGTTTCTCCCATCGAGTGACAGCAGGTCATAAACATTGTGTTGACGCCCGAGATGGTAAACGCGATACAGTGGAATACAAAGTACCGTGCAGCATCGTCGAAAATATGCTCATCAACGTTCAAAAAACGAAGAATGGGAGTGGAGAAACAAATCGAAATTCCCGTAAAACATACGAGTGCGCAGAATACGAGAAAAGCGTTGGAATAGAACACTCGTTTGAGGCGGTCATAGTCCTTGGCACCAAAGAGATTGGCAGCATAGACCGAAAGTCCGTAGGACTGTCCCGTAATGAGGTAGCTCATAATGATGATGTAGGAAGAAGTAACGCTGGTGGTGGCAAGACCTTCCGCACCGAGAAAGAGCCCCGCGATCGACGTATTGATGATGCTGAATGCCGAGGATAAGATCGTTGAAAGTACGATTGGAATCGAAAAAAGGAAGAAATTCTTATAGATATTTCCTTGCGTCAGATCTTTCATACGCTCTCTCCTTTTGGGGCTTCCCCCTTTGAAATCACTTGCATTATAGCACAATCTCGAAAAATGTCAATAGCTTTTTGGGAATTTTAAAAAAAAGAAAACGCAGGCGTGAAAAAGCTCACGCCTGCGTAATGTTTTATGTTTTTCAGAGAGTCTCGAGATAAGCAACAACGTCGCCAACGGTTGTGAACTTGCGAATGTCCTCGTCGTTGATCTCAATGTCAAATTTCTCCTCGCAAAGCATTACGAGGTCAGCCAGCTCGATCGAGTTGATGCCGAGGTCGTTGGAAAGCTCTGCTTCCATCGTGATATCGTCGCGGTCGATCTGAAGTTCTTCTACGAGCAGATCAGCAAATTTTTCAAACATCTTAATTTCCTCCAAAATTTTTTCTGAATATTTTTAGCATTGTCTATTATATAACATTCGCGAAAAATTGTCAAGTATTATTTTTTCGCTTTTTTCACTTTCATTGTAGCACAGTTCAGCGCGCTTGTCAATCGTTTTTGGAATGAAAGTCACTTGGCAAAATTACACGATACGGTTTTCCTAAACGATCACAGAAATCGATTACCGATTTTGTTCCTCGCGAACTTCCATCCCAAAAGGCTAACACGTAGTCCGCGTATTCTACAATTTGCTTGTTTCGCACAATCGGAGCACCTCTGCCATAACGCTGATACTGGGGCAAAAACTCGGTCAAGATCAATCCGTTGGCTTTGGCGTATTCCGCGGCACATCGGTCGATTCCCATGGCACCGCCCGATACAATTTCCGAGCAATCCTTGGGAAGATACGGTGAAAAATTTTTAACGACAATGTTTCTTGAACCGATAATGGCAACTTTCATAATTCCTCCTAAAAAATAAAGTCTACTTATTTTGAGTATATCTACAACATTATACCACAAAATAATCTTAAAATAAACTAAAAAAGAGATTTTTTTGAGGAGATTTTTATGAGAAATAAGAAAAATAAGCATTTGGGGATTGAAATTGATCCTGAACTGCATTACAAATTACATTATCTTGCCAAATACGAGGGACGTTCTGCCAACGGAGAAATTTTATATTTGATTCGACAAGCCATTCGTGAGTTTGAAAAACGCGAGGGGAATATTGAGGTTCCAAACGATCAAGGCAAGGATGCCTGATATTAAGGGCGGGGAGCAGTAGACTTCCCGCCCTTGACTGTTTTATCCAAAAGGGAGCAGATGGCGCAGACGGGGATCGAGAGGGCGATCCAGAGCAGGGTAAAGGGGAGACAGATCTGTCCGAGCAGGTGGAGTGGGAGATGCGAATAATCCCATACGCCAAGCCCGAATTTGAGATTGACAAGACAGCCGCAGACGAGCTCGACCGCCGTAATGACACCGCCGCTGAGCGTGGCGCGCAGGACGAGTGGCTTGTCCTTCATGGCGCGGTTGAGATGAAAAATCGCGGTCAGGCAAACACCGCCGCAGAGCGCCATGCTCCAATGGGAATGTCCGCGGCAGAGGACCTCGAGAGAATAGTATGCCGCTCCCCCTGCGGTGAGCAAGCCGAGCTCTCGCAAGGGGATACGGATCGCTTTGGGAAGGGTGTTCGTTTTTTTGGAAATCGTTCGGTTCATAGGAGACCTTTCGTGCTTTCTTTTTTTCGGTAGTTTCAGTATTTGCCGAAAAAGTGCCGATCAACCGAAAAAAAGAAGCAAACTTTGGGGGAATTTTTTCCTACCCCCTTGTAAAATTGCACAAGATTTGATATAATATGATAAAATGGAAAAATTATGGATTTCGATTACGTAAATCAATAAGGAGAATAAAAATGAACGAGAAGTTTTATATCACCACAGCGATCGCATACGCATCGAAAAAGCCTCACTTCGGAAACACCTACGAGGCAATTATGACCGATGCGATCACGCGTTACCGTCGCGAGAGGGGCTACGACGTCTTTATGTGCACGGGTACCGATGAGCACGGACAGAAGATCGAGGATCTGGCAAAGGAAGCCGGCATTACCCCGAAAGCATACGTCGATGGCGTCGCGGGCGAGATCCGTGAGCTGTGGGATCATATGAACGTAAAATACGACCACTTTATCCGCACCACCGACGATTATCACGAAGCGGCAGTCAAGAAGATGTTTACGCGCTTTTACGAAAAAGGTGACATCTATAAGGGACGTTACGAGGGATGGTATTGCGTTCCTTGCGAATCCTTCTTTACCGATACGCAGGCAGTCGATTGCAAGTGCCCCGACTGCGGACGTCCGGTGGAGCGAGCAAGTGAGGAAGCCTATTTCTTCAATATGAAAAAATATGCTGACCGACTGATGACCTATATCGAGGAGCACCCCGAATTTATTGAGCCCGAAAGTCGTAAAAAGGAGATCGTCAACAACTTCCTCAAGGCAGGTTTGCAGGATCTCTGTGTATCGCGTACCTCGTTCGCGTGGGGAATCCCCGTGGACATTGATCCCAAGCACGTGACCTACGTATGGCTCGACGCACTCACCAACTATATCACGGCGCTCGGTTATGAGCCCGATAAGTCCTACGAGGAGCAGAGCGAGAAATTCAAGAAATACTGGCCTGCCGACGTACACATCATCGGAAAAGATATTATTCGATTCCACACCATTTATTGGCCGATCTTCCTGATGGCACTCGATCTGCCTCTGCCCAAAAAGGTTTTTGCGCATCCGTGGTTCAATTTTGGCATGGATAAGATGTCAAAGTCGCGTGGCAACGTCATTTACGCCGATAAGCTGGCAGAGAAGTTTACGGTCGACGGTGTTCGTTACTACGCACTCGCCGAAATGCCCTACGCGAACGACGGCTCGATTACCTACGAGAACGTCATCAAGAGATTTAATACCGATCTTGTCAACAACCTCGGTAACCTTGTCAAGCGCACGCTTGATATGAATAAGAAATATTTTGACGGCGTGATCCAAGCACCCACCGCCAAGGAAGCGCTCGACGACGAGATCGTTGCCGCTTGTGTCAAGGCATACGAGAAGGTCGTCGAGAATATGGATGCCTACCGCATCGCCGATGCGCTCGACGAGATCTTTGTGATGCTCTCGCGCGCGAACAAATATATCGACGAAACGACTCCTTGGGCACTTGCCAAGGACGAGGCTCAGCGCGAAAGACTCGGAACGGTTCTGTATACGCTTCTTGAGGCGATTCGTTGGGGCGCGGTCTTGCTTCATCCCTTCATTCCCGCCACGGCAGAGGAGATCCTCTCCGAGCTGAATACCGACGTGTGCGGCTATTCGTCGATCGGAACTGCCGAGCAATTCGGCGGACTGGTTGCAGGCAACACGGTCAAGGACTCCAAGGTGCTGTTTGCCCGTATGGACGAGGCAAAGGTGCTTGCCGAGTTTGAGGCGGAGCGTCAGCGTATGATCGCCGAGGCAGAGAAGGAAGCCAAGGCAAAAGAGAAGCCCGAGGGCTGTGCTCTCATCGGTATTGAGGACTTTATGGGAGTCGAGCTCCGTACGGCACAGGTCATCTCTTGTGAAAG
>JAFQPC010000205.1 GCA_017411935.1 Clostridia bacterium
AAGAGAGATCACCGACGATGTCGGTAACGCGGTTCGCGACACTGCGGACAAGATCGAGGATACCGATCAAGGCACGGTCAACGACAGCGACGGTGTGATCGGCAACGAAAAGGACGAAACAGAAAACACCGATGGCAGCGCAACGATGGACGAGGAAACCTCTCTGGGATGGATCGGACTTGTCATTGCCATCGTGATCGTCCTCATTGCCATCGTCCTCATCGTCATTCTCATTCCGAGAAAGAAGAAAAGATAACAAAAAGCACGGAAATTCCGTGCTTTTTCATTTTTAAAAAAATATTTACATTTCCTGTTTTTTGTGATATACTAAAACTGCCAAACAAATTTCTATCCGTATGTTGCCTCAAAATTGTTTGGTAGCAATCGGAGTTTTCGTTTTTCGGTGCGTACCGCTTCGGTTGTACGCACTTTTTATTGAAAAGCAGGAGAATTTTATGTATAGAAATATTTTATTTTATTCCTTTCTAATTCTAATCATAGCAATCGTACTCAATTATAGCGTTGCAAGAAAATTTGAAAAAATAGCATTCAAAAAAGGATATAGAGAGGATATACATGCTTTTGCAATGTGCTTTTGGCTAACACTTATTGGCTACTTATATGTCATTGCTTTACCAGACCTTAATTTGCGAAAAGAAATCGAAAAACTTCAACCAATGAAAATAGACGAATTAAAAAAGCACAAAGATGCCTTGGATTTAGGCGTCATCACACAAGAGGAATTTGAAGCAAAGAAAAAAGAATTGTTCGATACCGAAAACGATGATAATTGAATATCAAAAAAGGAACCGCGCCGAAACGGTTCCTTTTTGGTTATTTTTCTTCTGATTGCTTATAATACCAACGCATTGGATTTTCGCAGATGTATTTCGATCTCGTTTCATAATCTTCTCTGTCTCGAACGATATGTTCTGCAAACGAACGTTGAAACATTCTTTCTATCCCATGCTCTTTCTTACAGGCTCGCGCTGTCAAAGATTTAAACGCACAAACCACCTCATTTAAGGTAGGGGAGGGGCTTGCTCCTCCCGCTTTTTCGTGCAAAAATATCAGCGCGTGTATATGGTCTGGCATAATCACGTAATCTTCAAGCGTTACCGTAGGAAACCGTTCTTCGAGCGACAACAATTGTTTTTCTACGATTTCTCCGCAAGGTAACAATCGTATTTGAAATGCGGGAGGAGCAAGCCCCTCCCCTACCGCCGTATCGTTCGTTTCGGCAGTAGCCATAAGGTTTGTTTTAATGATTTTGGAAAGAATTTGTTTCCGATCATTCGTACATATTGTAACAAAATACGCACCTGCGGAACTATAATCAAAATCTTTTAATTTCGTAGATTTCCTTTTTGGCAATTCTTTTTCCATTATTTTCTCACTTTTTCTGTTGCCAGCACCAGATCTTCATTCCGAGCTTCGCAGGCAAAAGCTTGAGAAGCCGCGCTTCGGTGCGGGCGCGAATGCCGCAAGTGGAAATATCCTTGCCGCGCTTCATATCGCGAAGCGCGCGCTTCACCACTTGATCGACCGTATAAAAGTGATCGTAATAGGTCACCACGTCGGGCTGTTCGGCGGCGCGGTCAAAAAATTCGGTGCGTACCCACTTGGGGCAGACCGCCATCACGCGGATCTTTCGATTGGCGAGCTCCACGCGAAGCGAGCGTGAAAAGCTAAGCACATACGACTTAGTCGCCGCATACACACTCACGTAAGGTAGGGGCAGAAATGCCGAAAACGATGCGATCTGATAGACCTCTGCGCCATACGAAAGATAGGGGATCGTCAAGTAAGTCACAGCGGTCAGCGCCGCAACGTTGAGATCTACCATTCCCATCTGATCGGAGAGCGTGATATGTTCAAACTCACCGAAACGTCCAAAGCCTGCCGCATTGACGAGTGCTACGACCTCGGGATTTTGATCGGCAAGGAGTTGTCTGTATTTTTCGATACAATCATTATATGACAAATCCAATGATATCGGAACAACTTTTGCCGAAATTGTATTTTTCAGTTCTTCCAACCGATCACTTCTTCGAGCAATGACCCAAACCTCGTCGATGTCCTTCCGTGCGCCGAGCGCCTCGGCAAAGCCTCGTCCGAGGCCTGACGAAGCCCCTGTAACAATGATGATCTTCATCTCAAAAATCCTTTTCAGAGAACGATGTGTTTGGGAAGTCCTTGATTGTAAATAACATCACACTCTCCCGCGATCAATGGGAGCAAGTATTCGCAGCAGGAATCCGTGACATTATCTGCCGTTTCATTAATAAATTCATCGGGAACATATTTGGTCTTATTTGCAATTTTCGATACTTTTTCGTGGCGGATCTCGCAGCAGTACGGTGCCGTCGACGAGCGAACGAAGATCATCACTTCTCCGCTGATGCCATCGAGTGCTGCCCCGACTGCCGAGCGTCCGATCGAAACCGATTCCTCAATGTCGGTACGCGAGAGCAGATGTCCTGCGCAACGCTGAGGCAGGTTGAGCTCCACCGAGCGAACCTTGCAACCAAAGCGCTCCTTGACCGCGCATTCGAGCGCCTTACCCGTACCCGAAAGATACTTGTGACCGAAAACGTCCAAAGCTCCGCTTTGCTGACCCTCACCGACATATCTTCCGTCTGCGAACTGCAAGCCCTCGGAGACAGCTACCACGATATTGGGATGCTCCTCGAACTTCTTCTCGATCTGCGCAAAGAACTGCTCCATATCAAAGGCGCGCTCGGGCAGGTACACGAGATCGGGAGCCCGTCCGTCAACCACGCGGCCGATCGCCGATGCCGCCGTCAGCCAGCCGGCATCCCGCCCCATAATTTCCACGATCGTCACTGCCCGTGTTCTGTACACCGCGCAGTCGCAAATGATCTCCTGCATCACGGTCGCGATAAACTTCGCCGCCGAACCGTAACCGGGGGTATGGTCGGTGGTGGGCAGGTCATTATCAATCGTCTTCGGAACGCCCATAATTCTCATTTCGTAGCCACACTTCTCTGCATATCTCGACATCTTATCCACGGTATCCATCGAATCGTTTCCGCCGATATAGAAGAAGTAGCGAATGTTATTTTTCTTCAGGATTGCAAAAAGCTTTTCATAGAAAGCAATATCCTTTTCATCCTCGGAATCAGGATTCGGCAGCTTCTTACGGCAAGAGCCGAGGGCTGCCGCGGGAGTCTGCTCGAGGAGCTTCAGCTTTTCCTCGCTATCAAAAAAA
>JAFQPC010000206.1 GCA_017411935.1 Clostridia bacterium
CCGTAGGTCGCGCAATAGGTTCCCTTCATTCTGGAAAGATAGAAATAAAAGAGATTGAGCGAAATCTTGGAATCGCCAAGCTGCAACATCTTCGGACCTCTCATAGAGCATCCGACAAAGCAGAAAACAAGAAGTAGCAATGCCAACACCAGCGCTGTCAATCGTTTGATAGCTTTCATTTGGTTGATCCTTTCGTTTTTATAACTCAAATATATTTTTTCAAAATTTTCTCATAACGACAGAAGAGACGGTAAAGAAGGTTCAGAACGTCCTCGTCCTTTTTCTTTTGGAATACCACCGCAGGATGCTCCGACATAATCACGCGGATTCGTCCGCGATATTCCTCGGAGAGCTCCGACCAGACCTCGAAATCAAAGACGGAAGGAGTAATTCGGATCTCGCTTTGTTCCTCGATGATCGTCGTGATCGAGCAACGCATTGCCGCTGCACGGACGAGTGCGACCATCAAAAGACTTTGCGTCGGCTTCGGCACGTCGCCGTAGCGGTCGATCAGTTCGTCGATGATATCGTCGCGATCCTCGGGTGTCTCAATCAGAGCGATCCGTTTATAGAGTCCCATACGTTGCGCCGAATAGGGCACGTACTTTTCGGGAATATACGCGTCGCTCCGCAGGGTTACGGTACACTCGATCTTCTCGGGTGGCTTTTCGCCCTTCTCTTCAAGTACGGCTTCGTTGAGAAGCTTGATATAGAGCTCATATCCCACGGCATCGAGATGTCCGTGTTGCTCAGCACCCAAGAGATTTCCCGCGCCTCGGATCTCGAGATCGCGAATAGCGATCTTAAATCCCGCGCCAAACTCGGCGTACTCGCGAATGGCTTCAAGGCGCTTGGTTGCGACCTCGTTAACGGTCTTATCCTTCGGATAGGTAAAGTAGGCATAGGCTCTTCTTGCTGAGCGTCCGACACGTCCGCGGATCTGATGCAGCTGAGAAAGGCCGAGTCGGTGGGATCCTTCGACGATCAGCGTATTGGCGTTGGGAATATCAACGCCCGTCTCAATAATGGTGGTACAGACGAGAATATCGATCTGTCCTGCCAGCATCTCTCCCCAAATATCTTCGAGCTGCTCCTTGTCCATCTTCCCGTGCGCCACGGTAATGCGCGCTTCGGGAATTGCTCTTGCAAGCTTTGCGGCACAAGCGTCAATGCTTTCGACAAAATTATAGAGATAAAATATCTGACCGCCGCGGCGAAGCTCACGTCGAATGGCTTCGAGAATAATCAGCTCATCGTATTCGAGCACGTAGGTCTGTACGGGCAATCGGTCTCCCGGTGCTTCGTCGAGCACCGAAATATCACGGATACCGCCCATTGCCATATTCAGTGTTCTCGGGATCGGCGTTGCCGTGAGCGTCAGAACGTCAACGTTGGCTGCGAGCTTTTTGAGCTTTTCTTTTTGTGCCACACCAAAGCGTTGTTCTTCGTCAATAATAAGCAATCCGAGATCTTTAAATTCAATATCTTTTCCGATCAGTCGATGCGTTCCGATAATGATGTCTGTCTCTCCACGCTTGAGCTTGCGCAAGGACAGCGCTTGCTGTTTTGGCGTACGGAATCGGGAGATCATATCGACGTTTGCCAAAAACGGACGCATACGGCTCGTCATCGTCTGATAATGTTGGAGAGCGAGAAGCGTCGTAGGGACAAGAATTGCCACCTGCTTTCCGCCAAGCACTGCTTTATAGGCGGCGCGCATTGCTACCTCGGTCTTTCCAAAGCCGACGTCGCCGCAAAGCAAACGGTCCATCGGCACAGGCGACATCATATCCGCCTTGATATCCTCAATGGCGGCAAGCTGAGCGTCGGTTTCCTCGAACTCGAACGCGGCTTCAAAATCCGCCTGCATATCGTCGTCGGGGGGGAATGCATATCCCTGTGTTCTGCTTCGCTCGGCATAGAGCTTAATGAGATCCTTTGCGATCTCCTTTGCCGCCGCCTTGGCACGCGATTTTGCCCTGCCCCATTCAGCACCGCCGAATCGAGAGAGCTTGACAAGACCGTCATCGGAATGTGCTCCGATGTATTTGGAGACCATATCAAGACGCTCTACGGGTAAAAACAGTCGGTCACTTCCCGCATAGCGAATATTGATATAATCGCGGCTGACACCGTCGACTGTAAGGTTTTCGATGCCCATATACTGACCGATACCGTGGATTTCGTGAACAACAAAGTCGCCCACCTCAAGGTCGTTATACGACAGGATCGTTTCGGTACCGTTTTTCTTTTTCTTTTTTCTTCTGAGCTTTCCGCCCGCCGTCAACGCACCGTCACGATACTCGGGTGCGGTAGAAAGTACGGCGATTTTCGGCACAGTCAGCTCGTATCCTCGAATCGTCTGTTGCCAAGCGATCAAAATAACGTTCTTCGGGAGCGTATTTACGGCAAACTCTCCTGCATCGGTTTCCACGAGCGCAGAAAATCCTTTTTCTTGCAAAAGCGTTGCGAGATTCTTTGCCGCCGCCTCGTTTTCCGCTACGATCAAGATGCGATACGAGGTACGCAAATAACCTTCGATATCGTCGCAAAGAAGCTCGAGATTCTCACAATACGAAACCATATGCTTGGTTCGGAAAGTAAACATCGCCCCGAGCTTTTTGCCCGACATTCCCTGTCCGAGCGAATCCATATGCACCGTTGCACTCTCCGAAAGGAAGAGTTCAAAGCTCGTCTCGGGCTTTGCGTAATCGGTATATTTCGGTGCGATCGTACCACTCTCGAGAATCTCCTCGACTGTTTGATTCAAATGCCACTGTGCCGCCTTGATGCGATCCATCGCAGCCGATGTTCCGCGCAAGATGACAGTCGTCCGAGCACCGAAATAATCGAGAAGACTGACTCGCTCAGGATAAATGAGCGTCAGATATTTATCGATAAAGTTGACATCCACACCCGCGTCAAGCGCCGCAAGCTCGCGCGTCATCTCGGCACGTGC
>JAFQPC010000207.1 GCA_017411935.1 Clostridia bacterium
AGAAGGCAGACTGCGAACGGCCGTAAACGATCTGCAGGAACAGCTCTCTCATGGCGGTGTTGATGGCATCGCAAACGAGGTCGGTGTTCAGTGCTTCGAGAAGCGTCTTACCGGGAAGGATCTCTGCTGCCATTGCTGCGGAATGGGTCATACCCGAGCAGCCGATGGTCTCCACGAGAGCTTCCTCGATGATACCGTTCTTAACGTTCAGGGACAGCTTACATGCGCCCTGCTGGGGTGCACACCAGCCCACACCGTGGGTGTATGCGGAAATGTCGGTAATTTCCTTTGCCTGTACCCACTTTCCCTCCTCCGGAATGGGAGCGGGACCGTGGTTGGGGCCCTTTGCTACGACGCACATCTTTGCTACTTCTGCGCTCATAGCGTACTCGCAAGAAAATTCTTTGCTCATGATTTTATCTCCTTTGTAAAATATTAAACAAATTTACTTAATGATCTCGCCCGTAACGTAGCCTGCCGCGCCTGCCGCATTAGCTTCGTCGGTGTCGATATGCATTGCCAGCGCGAACTTTTCGGATACGCGAACAACAACGTCGTCAAAGATCAGAGGACGAGCGGTGTCGAGACGAACCATAACGATATCCTTGTCCGAAACACCCAGCTCTGCCGCATCTGCGGGAGTCATGTGAATGTGTCTCTTTGCAACGATAACGCCCTCGGAGAGCTCTACCTCGCCGCAAGGACCAACGAGCTTACAAGCAACACTGCCTGCAACGTCGCCCGACTCACGAACGGGAACGCAAACGAGACCTGCCGTACGAGCATCGGTCAGCGAAAGCTCAACCTGACTTGCGGGACGGGTGGGTCCGAGAATACTTGCCTTGATAGATCCCTTAGGTCCTACGATCGTTACCTTTTCCTCGCAAGCGAACTGACCGGGCTGGCTGAGGTCCTTCTTGTTGGTGAGCTGGTAGCCTGCACCGAACAGAGTCTCAACGTCCTCCTTCGTCAGATGTACGTGTCTTGCCGAGGTTTCAACCAAAAAATTCTTTGCCATTTTTTATCCCTCACTATGTAATTAAACTGCATGCAGACAAAATTGCCCACACATCGTTATTATATCACATTTTTTTTGATTTGTAAAGATTGAAAACCGACTTTTTGGCAAATAATATCAATAAAATTATAAAAAACACGGAGAAATTATGGCAGAGCAAGAAAATTCGAAGAACGAGACACTCGACCGTCTCGAGGAAATTGAAAAAAGCGGTGGGGTACTGACACACGCAAAAGAGGGCGCGATCCAATGTCTTTCGATCATCGGACAGATCGAGGGGCACTATTTTCTCCCCGATGGTCAAAAGGCGACCAAATACGAGCACATCATTCCTCTGCTCGTTTCGATGGAGCAGGACGACACGGTCGACGGACTCCTGATCGTTCTCAACACAATGGGCGGCGACGTTGAAGCGGGGCTCGCGCTTGCCGAGATGATCGCGTCGATGACAAAGCCGAGCGTCTCGCTGGTGCTCGGCGGGGGGCATTCGATCGGAGTGCCGCTTGCGACCTCGGCAGATCGCTCGTTTATCGTTCCGTCGGCAACGATGACCGTCCACCCCGTACGGATCAATGGGCTTGTGGTGGGGGTGCCGCAGACCTTTCATTATTTCAACGAAATGCAGAAGCGGATCATTAAGTTTATCTGCGACCATTCGAGAGCCAAGCCCGACGAGGTGCGCGAGCTGATGATGCGACCCGACGAAATCGCGACCGACGTCGGCTCGATCATCGACGGCGACGAAGCGGTGAGGTACGGCATCATCGACGAGGTCGGCGGGCTGTCCGATGCCCTCAATGCTCTCAAAAAAATGATTGAGGAGAAGAAAAAAGCGAAATAAGAACAGCAGCGGTTCAAATTGAACCGCCGCTATTTTGTTATTTAAGATTCGCTTGGAACGTAATTAAAATGGATCGTTGCAGAAGAAGGAATATCCGCTTGCGATTTATCAATCGCATTCCATTCTTCTTCCGTGCCTGTGAAATAAATATCGGTCAATCTATAGCAACCATAGAACGCCTCATCACCAATACTCGTGACACTGTCGGAAATCGTAATGCTCGTCAAGCTACTGCAACCTATGAACGCCGCATAGCCAATACTCGTGACGCTGTCGGGAATTTCGATGCTCGTCAAGCTACTGCAATTTTTGAACGCCTCATTTGCAATCGTTTTCGTTCCGTCCTTGATTGTATAAGCATCCGAAATGGTGTTGTTTGCATCTATTAAATGATTTCCGATATACAGTACATCATTTTCCCAATTGCTTTCGTTATTGTAATATGCCGTGTTATAGAACGCAGAAATTCCAATGCTCGTGACGCTGTCGGGAATCGTTACGCTCGTCAAGCTGCTACAACCAAAGAACGCCTCATCACCAATACTCGTGACGCTGTTGCCAATTGTAACGCTCGTCAAGCTGCTACAACCAGAGAACGCCTCATCACCAATACTCGTGACGCTGTTGCCAATTGCAACGCTCGTCAAGCTACTGCAACTAGAGAACGCATAATAGCCAATGCTCGTTACGCTATCGGGAATTGTGATACTCGTCAAGCTATCGCAACCAACGAACGCCTGCTCGCCAATGCTCGTGACACTGTCGGGAAGTGTAACACTAGTTAAGCTATCGCAGCCAACAAAAGCAGACTCGTCAATGGTCGTTCCACCCGTAATTACGACTGTTTTTAAGGAAGACGGAACAAAGGAACCGTGTTCATCATAATTGTTAGTTCCAAAAATATATCCAAAATTCGTATTCGGGCTGCCATCCTTCGTTGCACCCACAAAAGGAATCGTAATACTCATCAAACTATCACAACGCAAAAACGCACCATTGCCAATACTCGTCACGCTGTCAGGTATCGTAATACTAATCAAGCCACTGCAACCTCTGAACGCATAAGAGCCAATGCTCGTCACGCTGTCGGGAATCGTAACGCTGAACATTCCATCGCAAAATTCCGTCGTAAAAGCATACTCCCCAATCTGTGTGACGGCTTTCCCTTCATAAGTCGACGGAATGATAATTTCCTCAACTTTATAACTGTAAACACGGGAAATCTCATATGTACCGTCATCCAATAAGGTATATTCAAAATCAAGGACCGCGGAATCATCATCCGGAATATCATCAATACCGGGAACTCCTTGGCTTACATCTTCGTTCTGACCGAGAGCAGGCTTTTCTTCGTAGGTCGTGTAGTCACAATTTTTGCAGGTCACATAAGCATCCCAACCGATTTCGGTACAAGTGGGAGATTTTGCTTCGTGCTCTACTTCGGAATGACCAAGGGCAGGAATTGCCTCGGTTTCTGTTTTCGAACAAGTTGAGCAAACTCTTTGCTTACTTCCCTCTTCGGTACATTTTGCTTCCTTTACCATCGTCCACTCGCCAAAGTTATGCTCGTGTGAATTTTTCGATGAGGTTTTCTTGCTTCCACTGTCCGTTTCCGTTATATGATTCTCCGTCGGCTTTTGTGTTTCTAGCGTATTTCTCATCAAAACAATTGCCACGAAAAGGACTACAATTACCACAAGAAAAATTACGAGGCAAATAATCTTTGCGTGTTTTTTCATTTTATCTTTCTCCTAAAAACAAAAAGTGCGTACAACCGCAGTCATACGCACCAAAAACGTACGACTCCATTGTTGCTACACAAATGATTTTCAAATACCTTGGTTATGTAAAACGACCCAAAAAGCATACAAAAACGGAGCATACGTTTTTTTCAAAAAAACATATGCTTTTCGGGCATTTCTCGGTATTCATTTATGTGGCAGTTTCATTGTAGCACAATTTTCCTTTTTTGTAAAGTATTTTCAACAAAAATCATTTTGCTCGATGCCATCAGAGAATGATTGAGGAGAAGAAAAAAGCGAAATAAGAATGACGAAAGCCTCCCTTTTGAGGGAGAGGGACCACGAAGTGGTGGAAGGAGTTTTTCTTAGTATTCAGTAACTCCCTCAGTCAGCTTCGCTGACAGCTCCCTCGGGAGGGAGCCTAAAAAAGTGCGGCGGTTCTTTGGTTTACCCAAAAGAACCGCCGCCGTTTTATTTTCCAACGAGCTCGCCGCGAAGAAATTCCATAATTTTCTTTTCCTCGCGGGAGATCTTGACCTGCGTTACGCCGAGGCGTTCCGCCGTTTGCTGTTGCGTACAATTCCGATAATATCGCAGGGTAACGATCTTCTGCCAACTCTCGGGCATCTTCCCGATGGCTTGTCCGAGCGCCATTCGGTCGATCATCTGCTCCATCTCGATCGTACTTCCCTCGTCGGCGATCATCGCTCCCCACTCGACTCCGTCCTCGTCGCCAAACGCTCGTTCGGAGAGTGACACGATGGGAGAGGTCGCTTCGAGCGCCATTGCCGCGTCCTCGATGCTGACGTCGCAAAGCTCGGCAAGCTCACTCAGTCTTGGCTCTCTTCCCTCTTCGGTTTGGATCCTCTGCTTTGCGTTCATCAGCGCCACTCCGAGCTTTTTATAGTACCGCCCGACCTTGATCGGTCCTTCGTCTCTCATATGCCGACGAAGCTCGCCGAACACGAGTGGCACGGCATAGGTCGAAAAGCAGGTTCCTCTCTCGCAATCAAAGCTCCTTACCGCCTTGATCATTCCGATCGTACCGATCTGCAAGAGATCCTCGAAATCGACGCCGCGGTCGCGAAATCGGTAGGCAAGATTTCGCAGCAGTCCTGCGTTGAGCGCGAGCAATTCTTCCATCGCGCGCTCGGATTCCTTTCCCTCGCTCTCCTGAACGAGACGAATGAGGCGCAGATTTTCCGAGTAATCCTTTCCAGCGTTCGCGCTCTCCTCGCTCAACGGCTCGCGAGCCGTTTGTAAAGCGTTACCGTAGTTCCCTTCCCGCATTTTGACGTCACCCTCACCTTATCACAAAAGCTTTCCATGACCGTAAAGCCCATTCCGCTTCGCTCGCTTGCCGCGTCTGTGGTATAAAGCGGCTGACGCGCGAGCTTCACGTCCTCGATACCGCAGCCTCGGTCTCGGATCTCGATCTGAAGACTGCGGTCGCTATACAGACGTACGGTTATGTAGATCACCCCCACCGTGTCGCGGTAGGCGTGTACGATGCAGTTCGTCACCGCCTCGGAGACAGCGCATTTGATGTCGGCAAGTTCGCCCGTTATGGGGTCACTCTGCGCGCAGAATGCGGCGACCATCGCGCGTGCCGCCTATTCATTGACCTAATGGGACGGCAATTTGAGCTTCATTTCGTTGACGAGTTGTTTTTCTGCTCCTCTCATACTTTCTTCTCCTTTGCTTTCTCTTCGCTATCTTCGATTGTTACCATTCTCTGAAGCCCTGCCATCGTAAAGATCTGAACGATCCGCTCGTGGGGATTTCGCAGGGTCAGCTCGCCACCGAGCTTTTGCATCAGCGAATAGCGTCCCATAATAAGACCGAGTCCCGAGCTGTCCATAAATTCGATCTTCGACAGATCGAGCACCGTCTTTTTCGGATGTTCCTCATAGAGAAGCTCGTCGATGGCGGTACGGATCTGTACCGCGCTGTGGTGATCGATCTCCCCGTGGAGCGTCAGCACGATCACGCCGTCCTCTCTTGCGACATCAAAGCCGCAATTTCGTTTCATCATCTTGCGTTTTCAACCTCCGTGTTTTATTTTTCTTCATTGTATCACATGCGTTACGAAAAACTTGTCGCATACGGGCGAGAGAAGAAATTTTTCGCAAAAAAAGAGGACCTTCCGAAGAAAGTCCTCTGAATATTTATAACAATTATTGAAAAATGGAACTCGCCAGTTTGAAAGCATCATTGTTTTCATCAACCGTGGTTTCGGTTTTGGCAAGCAAATCACCGATTCTTCGATGTTTTTTTGAAAAAATAACGATCGGAGCCTCAACGAACCATAACGGAAGCGTAATATTTTTGAGAAGTCTTTGATAGACTTTGGACTTGTCTTTACTTCTCGAATCAATAATGTTTAGACCCAACAAATATTTTCCGATACTTTTGCCAAATACATCTCTGAAAAACATAAGTATGAAAGCAATACCAATGATAACCGGCGTTATTTCAAAAACGGGTATCTTATAAAAGATCCAAACGATCACCTGCATTATGGCTGAATAAATCATGATATCCATCAAGAAAGCAGCACCGCGAAAGAGGAGAGTGATTTTTTGACTTGCTTGCATTTGACTGTTCTCCTTTTTTGAAACAATAAGACAGAAAATTCTATATTCATTATATCAAAGATTCTGTTGATTGTCAAGGTACCGCAGGAATCGTCGTCCACGACAACTTTTTCTGCTTTCTCGGTAATCTTCACGGGCTGTCGAGGGCGCCAGCCCCTACAAATATATGTGCTTTCCTTTTCACAAAAAAAGAGGACCTTCCGAAGAAAGTCCTCTTGATTTTTTTAATTTATGCGTTTGCCTTCTGATAGTTTTCAACGATCTTCTGTGCGATGTTGGCGGGAACGGTATCGTAGCCCGTGACCTCGTACTCGAAGCTTCCGCGTCCCTGCGTCATTGCGCGAAGAATGATGGGATATTCCATCAACTCTGCCTTGGGAGCAAGTGCGTGGACCGTCGTGTAGCCCTTACCTGCGGGATCCATACCCATGACGGCACCGCGGCGCTTATTGAGGTCGCCCATCACGTCGCCCACGATCGCATCGGGAACGGTAATGTCGAGATTTCCGACCGGCTCGAGAAGCACGGGAGCAGCGAGTTCCAGACACTTCTTATAGGCAATGTTTGCCGCCGTCTTGAAGGAAAGCTCGTCGGAGTCAACGTCGTGGTACGATCCGTCGTACAGATCTGCCGCAAGCTGAACCAGCGGGAAACCTGCCACGCCCTTGACCATCGCATCCTGCAATCCCTTTTCGACTGCGGGATAGAAGTTCTTCGGAACGGTTCCGCCAACGACCGATACGGTAAAGGTCAGACCCTCGTCCTCGCCGGGAGCGAAGCGGATCTTAACGTGACCGTACTGACCCGAACCGCCGTTCTGCTTCTTATGCTTACCTTCAACGTCAACGCGCTTGGTGATCTTCTCGCGGTACGCGATCTTGGGTGTATCAAAGTTGACGCTGACACCAAAGCGGTTCTTCATCTTTGCGGCAAGCACAGCAAGGTGCATATCGCCCTGACCTGCGACCAGCATCTGCTTGGTCTCGGCGTTATTCTCATATCCGAGCGTCAGATCCTCTTCGATCATCTTGACGATACTCTGCGAGATCTTGCCCTCGTCCTTTGCGGTCGCGGGAATGAGCGCCTTGACGTAGTAAGGCGTGGGATATTCAATGGGAGCGAATTTCAGTTCTCTGTTCCAGGTCAGCGTATCGTTGGTGTTGGTACTCGTCAGCTTTGCGACCATACCGATGTCACCGCAGCAAAGCTCGTCAACCTCGGTCTGCTTCTTGCCGTTGACCACGTAGATATGCGCGAGCTTCTCAGAGTCGCCCGTGGTATTGTTCTTCATAATAATATCACGCTTGACCGTTCCGTCCATGACCTTGAAGAAGGACATCTTTCCAACGAACGGGTCAGCAACCGTCTTGAAGACGAAGAGCGCGGGCTCGCCCTCGGGTACGATCTCGAAATCGGAGCCGTCTTCAAGCAGCTCGTTTTTCTTTGCGGTATGACGGGGGAAGGATTCGGTGATCTTGTCAAGCAGAGTCCAAAGACCCCAGAGCTTGGTTGCCGCGCCGCAGAAGACGGGTACGATCTCACCGTGAATGATACCTTCGTGGACGGCATTGATCGCTTCCATAAAGGTGATCTCCTCACCCTCAAAATATTTC
>JAFQPC010000208.1 GCA_017411935.1 Clostridia bacterium
ACGATCCCGTCGAGATCCTTTGCTCCGATATTGACGCAAACAGCGTCATCACGCATTCCCGCGTTTCCGGGAAGTGCGTAAATGACCTCTACTGCGGGATTTTCTTTGATTTTCTGAATGATGGCGTGCTCTCTACCGCCGCCACCAACGACCATAATTTTCATCAGGACACCGTTTCCTTTCGCGTATTAGTGATGGAAGAGTCTCATTCCCGTGAATGCCATTGCCATACCGTACTTATCACAGCACTCGATCACAAGATCGTCACGGATCGAGCCGCCGGGCTCGGCAATATACTTGACACCCGATTTCTTCGCGCGCTCAATGTTGTCGCTGAACGGGAAGAACGCGTCCGAACCGAGGGCTACGCCGTCGATCGTATTGAGGTAAGCTCTCTGTTCTTCCTTCGTAAAGGGCTCGGGGCGAGTGGTGAAATATTTCTCCCAATTGCCGTTGGCACAAACGTCCTCTTCGTTCTGATTGATATATCCGTCAATGACGTTATCGCGATCGGGTCTGCCGAGCGTTTCTTTGAAAGGAAGTGCGAGCACCTTATCGTGCTGACGCAAGAACCACGTATCTGCCTTATCTCCCGCAAGTCTCGTACAGTGTACGCGCGACTGCTGGCCCGCACCAACGCCGATCGCCTGTCCGTCAACAGCATAGCAAACCGAATTGGACTGCGTATATTTGAGAGTAATCAGCGCGATGATGAGGTCGCGAATGGCACTTTCGGGCAGATCCTTGTTGGCGGTAACGATGTTCGAAAGCAGTGCTCTGTTGATCTCAAAATTGTTTCTTCCCTGCTCAAAGGTAATGCCGAAGACCTGCTTTTTCTCCTGCACGGCGGGAACGTAAGTTTCGTCGATCTTAACGATATTGTAATTGCCCTTTCTCTTGGTCTTGAGAATTTCCAGTGCCTCGGGCTCATATCCGGGAGCGATGACACCGTCAGACACCTCGCGCTTCAGCATCAGCGCCGTGGTGACGTCACAAACGTCGGAAAGCGCGACCCAGTCACCGAACGAGCACATACGGTCGGTTCCTCTTGCTCTTGCGTAAGCACAAGCCAAAGGAGAATCGTCAAGTCCCTCGATATCGTCAACAAAGCAAGCCTTCTTGAGCTTCTCGGGCAGCGGAATGCCAACTGCCGCCGAGGTGGGGCTGACGTGCTTGAAAGAGGTTACTGCGGGAAGTCCGAGTGCCGCCTTGAGCTCCTTGACAAGCTGCCATGAGTTGAACGCATCGAGAAAGTTGATATATCCGGGGCGTCCGCAAAGAATCTCAATGGGAAGCTCCGAACCGTCTTCCATATAGATCTTCGCAGGCTTCTGATTGGGATTACAGCCGTATTTCAGTTCAAATTCTTTCATTTCGATGCTCTCCTTATACGTTTTTATTGATAATGATCTCGGTGGGTGCCGAACCGTCGAGCGGAACACTGCGAACCAGAAGCGAAACCTTATTGTCCTCGTTCAGATTTGACCAAACGACGTCAGCAAGCTCCTCTGCGGTATTAGGCATCACGATCATTTCGGGCTCACCGTAGAAAGACGGAATGGGATTTCCGTCGCATTCGTAAGTGTGAATGAAATGTCCGATTCCCTTCATCGGAGCGTATTCGTAAAAGTATCTGTTACACACCTCGGGATTTCCGTTACTGCTCTTGAGGATCGAAAGCTTATACGAGAAGGTATTTTGCTCGAAGCAGTAATAGTTGATGCCCGAAATTCTGGGGGTGTAGTTGGGATGATCGGGCTCAAACTCACGCGTTCTGAGTGCGTCCTCGAAGCCCTCGCCCTTCTCAAGGAAATTGTAGATCGTATCGGTCTGGTCGCCGTTGGTGACGATGTCGATATTCTTTCGCTCCAAGAAAGGATTATAGATGATCAGGCTGGGATCTTCGAGCTTCGATTCGTCAAACGCCTTGGTTCTCATTCCGCCCTCATAGCGTTCAAAGATACGGTTGCGGCTGTTTGCGCTTCTGCCCATAATAAAGTAAGCGATCATTGCGTTCTTTCCATCCGCGCTCTGTCCGATCATAATACCGCGACCGGGGTAGCTGTTGTTGGAAAGCAACGTTTCAATCGAATTGATTCCGGAAATGCTCATTTTATTTACCTTCTTTCTTTTTCTTCATTTCTTTGGAAACGAGTTCTACCGCACGCGGGAGAATTTTCCATTCTGCCTGCTCCATCACTCTGCGTTGCAGGACCTCGGGGGTATCTCCCTTTCGGATCTGCACGCTCTTTTGCAGAATGATCTCTCCGCCGTCGGGAATTTCATTGACAAAATGCACCGTTGCGCCCGTCACTTTCACACCGTAAGCAAGCGCCGCCTCGTGTACGTGCAGACCGTAAAAGCCTTTGCCGCAGAACGAGGGGATCAGCGAGGGGTGAACGTTGATGATACGCCGTGTGTAGCGTGAGGTAAAATTCTCGCTGAGGATCCGCATAAAGCCCGCAAGAACGATCAGTTCGATCTCTGCCGTCTCCAAGGTCTCAACGAGCTTTGCTTCAAACTCGGACTGATCCTTGTATTCCTTGCCCGGGATCACCGCGGTAGCAATCCCTGCCTTTTTTGCTCTTTCAAGCGCGTAAGCATTGGGATTATTCGAAACAACGAGTGCGATCTCGCCGCTCTTGATGATTCCCTTTTTCTGCGCGTCGATGAGGGCTTGGAGATTTGTTCCGCCGCCCGAAACGAGCACCGCGATTTTGGTCATTTTTTCGTTACTCATTCGTTTTCCCTTTCGATCAGCAGAAGATGACGCCTTCATCGGATTCGACGATCTCACCGCAAATTTTGCATTTCCACTTTTTGGTCATTTTGGCTTCAACGATTTCCTCGAACTTGTCGCTGCCTGCCTTGCAAAGGGGGCACTTTTCGGGCACGTTCTCGGACTCAACGATCTCGCCGCAAATCTTGCATCTCCATTTTTTCATGTTCAAAATCTCCTTTATGTGTAAATTTTAAGTCGACACACGGCATTTGCCCGTGTCATGAAGCAGATTCTC
>JAFQPC010000209.1 GCA_017411935.1 Clostridia bacterium
GTCTTAAGGGATTGCTCGACTGGATGGATTGGTATTTTGCCGAGACCTCTCTTGATCTTACCATTGCCGATTTTGGCTTTACTGCTTACACAGCGAGCGAATCGAATTGAAATTTGGAGGAATGAAACATGAAACTTGAAAACTGTTATCCCGACTATCTGGAAGATGCAAAGAAGCGGAACGTTCCGCTCTTCCTTCCTGTCGGTACGATTGAATATCACAGTATGCATTTGCCGCTTGGCACCGATACGCAGGTGGCATATCATATTTGCGAACGCATTGAAGAGAAAAAGGAGATCATTATTGCTCCGCCCGTGTGGTACGGTTGCGCGAGCTATGCGGTACGCGGTCCCGAGGGAAACAGCGTCGATATGGACGGCAAGGTTCTCAACGACACGATGTACAATATCTATATGTCGCTGATCAAATCGGGCTTTCGACAGATCTATACCGTGCTCTTCCACCAAACCGAAGAGCCCAATCCCACCGAGACGGCTTGCCTTGACGCTTCTCGCCGCGTGATTTTCAAATATTTAGAGGAGACCCGCGGAATCGGTTGGTGGGGAAGCCGTAAGATGAAGGATTTTTACGAAACGATGGACAGCGAGGACAATCCTTGGAACTGGATCCGCGTCATGCCCATTTATCCGCCCCGTTCTCTCGAAGAGGATCACGCGGGAGAATTTGAGACCTCATGGCTCTGGGAGCTTCGCCCCGATCTCGTTCGTCCCGACAAGTTCGGTGTGACCGACGACTGGTTTGCCGAGAACTCGGTCAACGCATCTCGAGAAAAGGGAAAAGAGGCGATCGACACGATCGTGTCTTATTGGCTCGATCGCTTAAAATAAATCATAAGATCAAGTCCGATCAAAGCTGTTTGGCTTTGATCGGACTTGATTTTTCTTTTTAGTTGTGTTATACTGTATTTGGAAAAATATTCGCTCGGAGGAATATGATGAAAGCAAAGATAAAAAGAGCAGGGATTGTTTTACTGATTTTTTTGTTGATCGTTCTTTCCTCTTGCGGTCAAGGGGAGCAGGGAGAAGCAGGTCCCGAGGGGAAGATCGGTCCGCGAGGCGAGAATGGTGCGCAAGGAGAGAGAGGTCCCGCTGGGGAAGACGGCGCTGTCGTTGACAATATGACCTACATCAACGTCAAAAATTTCGGTGCGGTCGGCGACGGAAAGACCGATGATAAAGCCGCACTGCTCTCTGCATTTGAATATGCTTTGCAAAATCTTCCCGCAACGGTGTATTTCCCCGAGGGGGAATACGGTTTGTCCGAGGGAGGCTTGTACATCTCTTTGCCGCTCGGTGTGGGAGGATTGACAGTTTGCGGAGACGGCGGTGAGCTTTCGGTCCTCAAATATTTGCCCGAGTGGGAGCCCGCACATTCGTGGGTAGCACTTCGTTTGCAGCCGGAGACGACTCCTTCGGAATCATCGGAATATTTGCATGACATCACGATTCGCGACCTTGGTGTTTACGATACCGACCCGCTGGGACACGCATGGACTGAAGAAGAGAACGGCTCCAAAGAGGAAACGCACGGCTTTGATATTCAATATTGCCGCCGAGCTACCGTTCAAAATTGCAATATTATCAACGTGGGCGACGAAGCCATTGATATGGTTTATTGCGTGGATTCCATGATTGTCGGAAATTACGTGTCGGGAAGTCCCGGGGCAGGAAGTGGCGGAGGTGCGATCTCGGTCGGAGACGGCTGCCGTGGTGTTCTTGTATCGCAAAATATTGTCAACGGAAGTGTTTTGGATGACGAAAAAGGTAATTTCGGAATTGCCATTGAGTCGTTAACCGACCCCGTGGTCGATGTGACTCTGACTTCCAATATGATTTCCAACGTAAATGGGTGGGGAATTAACGTGGGTACGGGACGCGGAAGCATTGAGGATATCGTGATTTCGGGAAACCATATTTCGTCGTGCCGTGACGGAGGTATTCGTCTGCGTGGAAGTTACCCCAAAACGAATATCTTGATTTCGGACGTATTGATTGAACACGTAGATACTGCGATTCTTATGGAAGGCAGTCAAACGACCTTTGTCAGCATCCGTGATTTTACGATTGATGATGCACTCAAAGGGATTTACGTGGGCGGTTCTCAAAACGTTTCGATTTCCGACGGAGTGATGACAAAGGTTGCCCAACAAGCCTACTGGGGTTCAGGCAATTATGCGAAACTTGATAATCTTTTGATTGACAGCGTGGGATTTGAGGAAAACGTGACATCGGGGGCAATTCAACAATATCCCGATTCGGGCAGATGCGACGCTACCAACGTAACCGTTCTGAATTGCCAAAATCCCAAGGCATTTCAAAATATTTATTCGGTCATTAACTGTACCGTAGAGCAAAAGGAAGCTTCGGGAATTTATGCCATTTCTAAGGCAACCGTTATTCGCGGAGGTCAGGTCAATGGCATTGTCAGTGTCAATTCGGGAGGCTTGATTGATGGCTTGACGGTACGGGCAGAAAGTGACCTCGGGCTGAATCCGATTTATCTTTATAACGTTCAAAACGTTATTGTTACCAACTGTACCGTGTCCGACGGTTCTTCCCGTGCGGGAATCCGTGAAAACGGTACGGCGGATCACAATATGATTCTCAATAATTTTACGAAAAACGGAGTGCAGGTAGTGGGAGAACATACCGTAGTACAAAATAATATTGTGCCGCAGTAAGCCAATTTTTAAGGAGTTTTTATGTATTCGCGTGTTTACGTAGAGATCACGAATATTTGTAATATGAATTGCTCGTTTTGTCACGGGCATTCACGTGCTCCCCGTCGAATGACGGCAGAGGAATTTTTGCACGTGCTCTCGGAGATCTCTCCTCATACCTCGTATCTCTATTATCATTTGATGGGCGAGCCCCTGACGCACCCGAACCTTCCTCAATTTTTGCAAATGGCACACGAGCGTGGCTTTCGTTCGGTGATCACCACCAACGGAACGCTACTGAAAAAAAGAAGTGACGAGCTCCTTTCCGTTCCTCTCTATAAAATAAATCTTTCGGTGCATAGCTTTGAGGAGGGAACTGAAGAAACCTTTCTTCGCTATCTTTCCGAGCTTTCGGACTTTGCCGACAAAGCTTCGGCAGAGGGAACGATCGTGGTCTTCCGACTGTGGAACCGCGGCTTTGATGAGGGAAAAAATGAAAAGATCCTCTCGTTTTTGAAAGCTCGCTTTTTGGGCGAATGGGCAGAAAACACCCGTGGGATTCGCATTCACGACAAGCTTCATATTGAATGGGGCGAGCGATTTTCGTGGCCCGACCGAGAAGCGCTCGAGGGCGATAACGAGGTCTTTTGCTATGCACTTTCCGATCATTTCGGGATCCTTTCGGACGGAACCGTCGTTCCGTGTTGTCTGGATAGCGACGGGGTACTTTCCCTGGGAAATATTTTTGAAGAGCCGCTGACAAAGATCTTAACTTCACGCCGTGCTGAAAAAATTCGCGAGGGCTTTTCGAGACGCTGTGCGGAAGAAGATCTGTGTCGCCGTTGCGGCTATGCCAGAAGATTTTGAAGTTTTTTTGAAAAAACACTTGACAAGTAATCAAAAAAGTGATATCATTTTGATATCATATGGAGGCATTTATGAAATTAACCGAGCTTTTGAAAAGAGACGAACTTTCCCTCTCGTTTGAGGTGTTCCCCCCCAAGACCGATACCGCGTTTGAGAGTGTTCGCTTTGCGACCGAGGAGATCGCAAAGCTTTCTCCCTCGTTTATGAGCGTGACCTATGGAGCAGGGGGCGGTACCAGTCGTTATACCTTGGAAATTGCAAAAAATATCAAGGCAAATTACGGTGTTCCGACGTTGGCACACTTGACTTGTGTTTCTTCCACCCGAGAGACGGTGTGCGAAAAAATTTCCGAGATGCGTGCGGCGGGGATCGAAAATGTGATGGCGCTTCGCGGCGATCTGACGCCCGAGCTTGCGGCATCGGATCGCTCCGAATGGGCATACCGTCACGCGGTCGATCTCATTCGCCAGATCAAGGAAAGCGGTGCGGATTTTTGCATTGGCGGCGCGTGCTATCCCGAGATCCATCCCGAAAGTGAAAATCAGAAGGAAGATATCCGATACTTAAAGGAAAAGGTCGATGCGGGCTGTGATTTTTTGACGACGCAGATGTTTTTTGACAACAATTTGCTCTATAATTTTCTGTATAAGATTCGTGAAGCAGGGATCACAGTACCGATCATTCCCGGTGTGATGCCGATCACCAATGGAAATCAGGTCGATCGTGCGATAAAGCTCTCTGGTTCATTTATGCCTCAACGCTTCAAGTCGCTCGTCGATAAATTCGGAGCAACTCCTGCCGCAATGAAGCAGGCGGGCATTGCTTACGCGACCGATCAGATCATCGATCTGTTTGCCAACGGCATTACCAACGTACACGTCTATTCGATGAACAAACCCGACGTAGCCGCCGCAATTATGCAGAATCTGTCGGATATTTTGGGATGAGTATGGATACGGTTTTGGTGCGAACGTATGACGCTCCACCCGTGCGGCGCGGGGAGATCTTGCGATACGCGGGAGTACGCGGTGAGGGAAGGGAGCTTGCGCCCTTGCTTTCGGAATGTCTCGAAGAAGTCGACAGCGTCTTGCATTATTCGGTTTGTTACGCAGAATTTCCCATTTACCGAACCGAGAGTATTTTGGATCTTGGATTTGCTACGACAACATCACGGGATCTTCAAAAAAATCTCGCGGGCTGTTCGTCGGGGCTGGTATTTGCGGCAACGGTAGGTCTTGGAATTGATCGTCTGATTGCTCGCTATGCGCGGATCTCGCCCACGAAAGCGCTTTTGTTTCAAGCGATTGGCGCAGAACGTATCGAGAGTCTTTGCGAGGTGTTTTGCCGAGAACTTTCCGAAGATCAGGGAGAATATTTGCTTCATCCTCGATTTAGCCCTGGATACGGCGATCTTCCCTTGGCATTCCAAAAAGATATTTTTGCACGTCTCGATTGTCCGAAAAACATCGGACTTCACTTAAATCAATCGCTTCTCCTATCCCCTACAAAATCGGTGACGGCACTGGTCGGCAGGGAGAAGCGAGAATCGTAAAGGAACGTTATATGAACATTTTAAGTTATTTGAAAGAGAATCTCGTTTTCTTGGACGGAGGAATGGGAACTCTGCTTCAATCCGAGGGACTTCGCGCGGGAGAGCTTCCCGAGCGTTGGAATCTTTCGCATCCCGAGATCATTCGTCGGATCCACCGCGCGTATTTTGAGGCGGGAAGCAATATCGTCAGCACCAATACCTTTGGCGCGAACCGACTGAAATTTTCCGCCGAGGAGCTCGACGAGATCGTCTCGGCGGCACTCGCCAATGCGCGTGCGGCGCAGGAGGGCATTGATCATCCCACGTTTGTCGCCCTTGACATCGGTCCGACGGGACGGATGCTGAGACCCTACGGCGATCTTGATTTCGAGGACGCGGTCGCTCTCTTTGCAGAAACAGTGCGCCTTGGTGTAAAATACGGGGTCGATCTGATCTTTATCGAGACGATGAACGATAGCCTTGAAACCAAAGCGGCTCTGCTTGCCGCCAAGGAAAATTCCGCACTCCCTGTCTTTGTCTCGAACGCCTATGGAGCAGACGGTAAGCTGATGACGGGGGCAGATCCCTTGGCAATGGTAACGATGCTCGAAGGACTTGGCGCGGATGCCATTGGTGTGAACTGCTCGCTCGGTCCAAAGGCTCTGTCGGGGGTCGTAGAAGAATATCTTCGCTATGCCTCGATCCCTGTTCTGCTCAAGCCGAACGCAGGACTTCCCAAGGCAGTGAACGGGGAAACGGTCTACGACGTACTCCCCACGGAATTTTCCGAGGAGGTTTCGTCGCTCGTTCGCAAAGGCGTTCGCCTTGTGGGCGGCTGTTGCGGTACTACGCCCGAGTATATCGCGGCGACGGTGGCGGCAACAAAAACGATGTCCCCCGTGGCGATCGAACCGAAAAATTTGACCTCGGTTTCTTCGTATACGCACGCAGTGCTTTTTGGTGAAGCGCCGATCCTCATTGGTGAGCGCATCAATCCGACGGGCAAAAAGCGGCTGAAAGAAGCGCTGAGAAATCACGAAATTGATTATCTTTTGAACGAGGGAATCGCGCAAGAGGAAAAGGGCGTGAGCATTCTTGATGTGAATGTCGGTCTTCCTGAAATTGATGAGTGTGAAATGCTTGTCACGGCGGTGTCAGAGCTTCAGGCAGTGCTCGATCTTCCGTTGCAAATTGACACGGCAGATCCTGTAGCCATGGAAGCCGCGCTTCGCCGTTACAACGGAAAAGCGATGCTCAATTCGGTCAATGGAAAAAAGGAAAGTATGGACGCGGTATTTCCGCTTGCCAAAAAATACGGTGGACTTGTCGTGGCTCTGACTCTTGACGAGCAGGGAATTCCCGAGACGGCAGAGGGGAGACTTGCCATTGCGAAAAAGATTCTCGCGAGTGCGAGGGAGTACGGACTTTCCGAAAAAGATCTGATCTTCGATCCCTTGGCAATGACGGTCAGCGCTGATCCGAATGCTGCCAAAGAAACGCTGCGCGCTCTGTCGCTGATTCGAAAAGAGCTCGGTTGTCATACCTCGCTCGGTGTTTCCAACGTGTCGTTTGGACTTCCTGCGAGAGACTGTATCAACGGCACATTCTTTGCGCTGGCGCTTGAGCACGGACTTTCGGCGGCAATTATGAATCCCTTTTCCGACGAGATGATGAAGACCTATTATACCTACCGTGCGCTTCACGGACTTGACGAGAATTTTGGCGATTATATCGCATTTGCCCAAACGCTTCCGCAGGCAACCTCTGCCACCGTCGCAACAACGCTCAAGGCAAGCTCGCCTGAGCCGATCTCCTCGGAGCTGCAAAAGGCGATCATACAGGGACGCAAAGAGCAGGCGGCAAGTCTTACACGTTCGCTTCTCGGTGCGGTGGCACCTTTGAAGATCGTGCAGAATGAAATTATTCCCGCGCTTGATACCGTCGGTGTGGGGTTCGAAAAGAAAACGGTATATTTACCTCAGCTTCTGATGAGCGCCGAAGCGGCGAAATCGGCATTTGAGGTCATCAAAGAGGCGATCCCTTCGTCTGAAGCGGCAGGGAAAAAGGGGCGGATCGTTCTTGCGACCGTCGAAGGCGATATTCATGATATCGGAAAAAATATTGTCAAGCTTCTTTTGGAAAATTACGGTTTTGCCGTCACCGACCTCGGCAGAGACGTCCCCCCCGAAAAAATCGTTTCGGAGGCGAAACGCCTTGGCGTACAGTTGATCGGATTGAGTGCGTTGATGACGACGACCGTGCCCGCAATGGAAGAAACGATACGGCAATTAAAAAAGGTTCTTCCGTCCTGTAAGATCGTGGTCGGCGGTGCGGTACTCACAAAGGAATACGCCGATATGATCGGAGCTGACCGATATGCAAAGGACGCAATGGAGACCGTACGTTATGCAGAGGAGATTTATGAAACAGAACAATGTAATTGAAATTTTGGGACTTTGCAAAAGATTTGGCGAGGTCGAAGCCGTTCGTGACTTGAGCTTTTCGGTGAGAGAGGGCGAGTTCTTCGCGTTCCTCGGCGAAAACGGGGCGGGAAAATCAACGACCATTCACATTCTTTGCGGACAAATTGCCAAGGACAGCGGTCGTGTTACGGTCGATGGCTTTGATATTGACGACGCACTTTTTTCGATCAAGGAACGGATCGGCGTGGTTTTTCAGAGCTCGGTGCTCGATGCTCCTCTTTCGGTGCAGGACAATCTTGAATGTCGCGCGGCACTCTACGGAATTTGCGGAGAAGCCTTTCGCAAGCGTCTTTCGGAGCTCTCTGAGCTTTTGGATTTTGGCGATCTTCTCAAACGAAGCGTAGGAAAGCTTTCGGGCGGTCAGCGTCGCAGGATCGATATTGCAAGAGCGCTTCTGCATCACCCGAAAATTTTGATTCTTGATGAACCAACCACGGGACTTGACCCGCAGACAAGAAAGTTGCTTTGGCGTGTGATCGACGATCTTCGCAAGAGCGAGGGGATCACGGTGTTTTTAACCACGCATTATATGGAGGAGGCAGCAGAAGCCGATCACGTTGTGATTTTGGATCACGGACAGCGGATCGCCGAGGGATCGCCGCTCGAACTGAAAAACCAATATACGGGAGATTTTATCACCCTTTACGGCGTCAACGAAGAAACCGTCAAGAGCCTCGGTGTACCGTATGAGACAACCAGTGATGGGTACCGTCTTGCGGTAGCGAATACGGCAGAGGCGACAAAGCTGATCCTTGCCCGCCCTGAGATATTCTTCGATTATGAGATCAGTAAAGGAAAGATGGACGACGTCTTTCTTGCCGCTACGGGAAAAACCTTGAAAGGAGATGAGACGCTATGACAACGCTTTGTTTAATGAAACGAAACGTGAAGCTCTTTTTCAAGGATAAGGGAATGTTTTTTACGGCGCTCATTACGCCGATGATCCTTCTCGTGCTTTATGCGACCTTTCTCGGAAACGTTTATGAGGATAGCTTTCGTCAGGGGCTTGGTAACGCATCAATTTCCGACGAACTGATGCAGGCTTGTGTCGGGGGGCAGTTGGTTTCCTCGATCCTCGCTGTTTCCTGTGTGACGGTGGCATTTTGCTCGAATATGCTGATGGTGCAGGATAAAACCAATGGAAGTCGCCGAGATCTCGTGATCTCGCCCGTGAAAGCCTCTACACTTTCCGTCGCGTATTATGCGGCAACGCTTCTTTCTACCTTGCTCATTTGCCTTGTGGCAACTGCCATTTGTCTGGGATATCTTGCCGTCGTAGGATGGTATCTTTCGGTGGCGGATGTTCTTTGGCTGATCCTTGATGTCGTATTGCTGGCTACGTTTGGCACGGCACTTTCCAGCGTGGTCAATTTCTTCTTGTCTACGCAAGGGCAGATCTCGGCGGTCGGAACGATCGTCAGCTCGGGGTACGGCTTTATCTGCGGCGCCTATATGCCGACCTCGCAGTTCAGCGACGGTTTGCAGAAGGTGATCTCCTTTTTGCCGGGAACGTACGGAACCTCGCTTCTTCGCAACCACGCTCTGCGCGGTGCGCTTGCAGAGCTCGAAGCGCAAGGAATTCCCGCCGAAGCGGTGGAAGAGATGCGTAAGGTGATGGATTGTAATCTTTATTTTTTTGACCGTAAGGTCAGTATCGGTGCAATGCTTGCGGTACTTCTTGTGAGTGTTGCCGTTTTGCTCGGAGCGTATATTCTTTTGAATCTGCGAAAAATGAAGAAATCGGGAAGATGAATCTTTGATGATTTTTCGGTGAATTCCCTTGCTTTTTTCTTCGGTTTATGGTATACTTTTTTCGTACCATAAAACACGAAAGGAAAGGAAGAATGAAAAAGATTATTTGTAAAGTTACCTACGATACCGAAACGGCAACGATGGTAGAACAGCATACAAGCGGATTTTTCGGTGACCCCGCGGGATATGAGGAAACGTTGTATCAAACGCCCGACGGAAAATATTTTTTGTACGTGAACGGCGGAGAAGAGTCTTTGTATCCTGAGGAAAATATCAAAAGAATGTCTGCTGAAAAAGCAAAGGAATGGCTCTCGAAATAAGAGCTCGATAAAAAATCCTTACGGAAATTCCGTAAGGATTTTTTGTTATTCGACATCGGGAATGACGTCGTTTTTTTCTTGTCTGTGAAGAATCAACTCAGGAGCGACACTCTGATGTCCTACGATGGCTTCCAAATGACGCAGCGTTTCTTCGTTGTTATAGGTCTGATAATGCAGATGAATGACGTCGCCCGGGGCAATTTCGAGAAGGTGGCGATCCTTTTTAGTGATCGAAAGCACCACACAGGTCGGCGGCCAAAGGATCTCGGAGATCTCTTTTCCGACAATAAAGGAGTGTTCTTCCACGCAGAGCGCGGCTTCCACGACGGTGGCTTTTTTGCCTTGATGGATTTTTTCCACCTTGGTTTGAATAACGGTGTCGGAGAGATCCTGCACGTGCAGAAGCTCGATGATGAGATAGGAAACGAGTACGCCCACGGCGATCGGAAGCAGATTTGTCAGAGCACAGAGCACCTCAACCGAGAAGAGCAGTGCGGTCAGGGGAGTTCTTGATGCGGCACTCAGAAATGCCGCCATTCCCGTGATGACGAGAATGATATAATATTCGGACGGGAAAAGGTCAAGAGCGATCAAAATCTTTGCCGAAAGTGCACCGATCATAGCACCGAAACAGAGATACGGAACAAAAAGTCCGCCCGTAACGCCGACGTTATTGGCAAGGATCAAAAGAATTGCTCGAATGAGAAGACAGAGAAGGATCCAATACCATACGCCGCCTTCGTGGAGCATTTCTTCGGTCAGGTCGTGTCCCGTGCCGAGAAAATCGACACTGATGACGCCAATGAGGGCTACTAACACGAAAACGGCTACGAATTTGCTCCAAAGCGGAAGCTTTTTTGCCTGAGCTTTTGAAAATTCAAATACAATACGGTAGAATTTCGTAAAAAGTACAGCAAAGAGAGCACACATCGTGCCGACCAGCAGCGTGCTCCACAAATACTTTAATGGAAGCACCGTCGAGATAGAAATCTCAAACAAAGAAGGAGAGATGCCAAAGACAAAACAGAGCGTGCGCATCGAGATCTGAGAGGTCAGGACGGCGGTGACGATCGAGATGAACATCATCGGGGAGAAGCGGCGGTGTGTTTCCTCAAAGGCGAAAACGATACCACTCAAGGGCGCACCTGTCGCCGCGGCAAAGCCGGCGCTTGCACCTCCCGTCATCACAAAGGGATCAAGTGCCGAGTCTTTTTTGGAAAAAAGACGAACCGTTCCACGACCGACCGCGGTACCCATCTGTACGCTCGGACCTTCGTTACCGAGCGGAACTCCGCCAAGGTATGTCAGAAGCGCAGAGGCGAAAAGATAAAATGTGCTGTGAATCCACTGAAAGGGAATAAGGCCGCGCAAGATGGCAATGGTGGTGGGGATCCCGCCGCCCCGACAGGTCGGCGCTTTTTTGAGAATGATTGCGGCAAGGATAGCAATTCCCGATATTCCGAGAAGGAGCAGGGGAAGATAGATCAGATTTTCGCGAACGAAAGAATAGATCTCTCTCGAGAGCGAGATGACGGCAGATGCCGAAATTTTAAATAAAAAAATGAGGATTCCCGTCAGAGCGCCCGCAAGTGCGGAAAGAAGCAGACAGGGAATCAGACTGCTTTTGAAAAAATGTTTGTGAGTCATAAGAGCTTCTCCTAACAATGAACGATCAAGAACGGATAGTATTATAACATACTTTCTATCATTTTGCAAGGAAAATTCACAAAAGGAAAAAAATAAAAAAGAATTTTTGAAAAAGGTATTGACAAAGTTTTTTTGTTGTGGTATAATAGTGCACGTTCCGGTGATAAATCCCAGCAATACGCTGGTGTGGCTCAATGGCAGAGCAGCTGATTTGTAATCAGCAGGTTGATGGTTCGACTCCGTTCACCAGCTCCACGGTTCTGTCTACGGAACCGAAATAAGGGGGATTTCCCGAGCGGCCAAAGGGGGCAGACTGTAAATCTGTTGTCACTGACTTCGGTGGTCCGAATCCACCATCCCCCA
>JAFQPC010000210.1 GCA_017411935.1 Clostridia bacterium
TTCCTTAACTTTTTATTTATAATTATAATTGTATACCAATTTTAAAAATCAATCCTGAAAGATCAAATATTCTGCTTTGGATTCCCCGCAGACAAGCACTGTTTTATGATTGTAGATCAGCATTTTCCCGTCTCCGGAAGGAAGACTTTGAATTTGCTCCCCTTCTTTTTTCGCATAGGGATTTAACCGTTCCACACCGTTTTCGGTTTGTAAGAAAACGTAAGAATCAAAAACACCAATGTCGGAAACGTTGAAATCCACCGATTCATCGTATAATACTTTTCCGTCCTTATCAAAGGCATAGATCATTGTTTGCGAATCGACCGTTGCAGAAACGGCGATGCCCTCGGGTGTGAGCGAATATCCCGTAATGTTTCCCGAAGAATAATCATCGCTGATGTCTCTTTCTTCCATCGTTTTGTCAAAGATACGAATGTGCCGATTTGTCATAATCGCAAAGCCTTGGTTTTCCAAGAAGCCACAAGAGATAGGAAATTCTCCGTCAAAATGCAACGCTTGTGTTTCTTCTAACGTAGAAAGATCGCGAACAGAAAGCGTTGTTCTTCCCGTTCCGTTTCCAACATCATAGGAGAGAATGGCAAGAGTATTTCGCTCACGGCTTACCACGATATCGAAAACAAAATAATCGGCTTTCAGCTCCGATGCTTTTTTGAAGCTTCGGTTGTAAACCGTGATGACCGAGCGACGATCTGCCGTACTGCTTACAATGACAAATGAACCGTCTTCAGCAAGTGCCGCATTGGTTACGGGATAATCTAAGGTTTCGGTAAATACACGGGCAAAGGAATTATAAAGAGAAAACGTCGTTCCCGAAGTATCATATACCAAAATATATTTATTGGAGCTTTCCATAAACGGCGAAGAAAAGCTCGCCGTCATATTCAAGGTTCTCCGCCCCGTCGCTGTAAAGACAAAAATTTTTGACGGGCTGACGCTGGCAAGTCCCCCTCGGTAAAGAATAAAATTCTGTCGGTCGTCCGATTCATAGGAAAGTGTCTCGTAATAGCTGCCATCGTAATCGGCAGCACCCGAAAAATCCTTAATCAAGTAATAAAAATTATCATATGTAATTTCGGCATGATTGAATGTAATGGAGAGAATCATAAAAAGAATGAATACGAGCCACAGTGCTCTTTGAGCCACCTTATAAATAGCAGAAACACCTGCATAATATACGTCTCCTGCCGCATCAAAGTCCTCGTGACGCAATACCTTTTCTTTTTGTGTCTCGGGTTGGAAGAAGCGACCGATCTTTTTCGAAAGCGGCTTCTTTTCGTTTTCCGAAAGCGGTTCATTTTGTTGTTTCTTTTCTTTCATCGTATCGCTCCTTTCTCAATATTTTTATCAATAAACCACGCGATTCAAAAACAGTCCGCAAGCAGGCGCGGTAATTCCCGCATAGGCGCGCTCCTTGGCTTCGGTTACGTCATTAATTTTGTCCGGGGAGATGCGTCCTTCCGCAACAGAAATCAGTGTGCCCATTAAGATTCGAACCATATGATATAAAAATCCGTTGGCAGAAACGCGAAATTCGATCACGTCTCCCTGCCGTACGATTTCAGCTTCATAAATGGTTCGCACTGCATCGGTAATTTTAGAATCTGCTGCCATATAGGAAGAAAAATCGTGAGTTCCGATCCAATGTGACGCCGCTTCGTTCATCTTTTTCAAAGCTTCGTCCGAAATCGGTTTGGGATAATGCCACGTCCGATCCTGCAAAAAAGGATTTCTCTGTGGGCTGTTCCAAATTCGATAAACGTATTCCTTGTATTTTACATCATATCTCGGATGAAAGGAATCCTCTACAAACTCAGCACGCATCACCGAAATATCATCAGGCAAATATGGCGCGATGGCTTGCGAAATCCGATCAATAGGAATCGTCGTTGTGATCTGGTTGGTTCCTTTTTGGGAAACCGCCACACAAAACTCGTTGGCGTGAACTCCGCTATCGGTCCTACTGCATCCAACCACGTCACAATCATAGCCAAACAAAGACTTCGTTGCTTCGTTTAATCGCTGTTGGATCGTAAGTCCGTTGGGCTGAATCTGATAACCGCAATACTTCGTTCCCAAAAAAGAAATATGCAATAAAATTTTCATTCGATCTCCTTATTTCATCGTAAAACCGATACCAAGGATATTCAAAACGATCAAAGATGCACCAAGAAGCAAAACCAAAATAAGCGGAATAAAATCCACAAATCGAAGATGTCTTACATGCATTCTTGTGCGCCCCTCACCGCCGTGATAGCAACGGCACTCCATCGCCGTTGCAAGATCTCCTGCGCGGTTAAATGCCGAGACGAACAGTGGAATGAGAATCGGAATCAATGCTTTAGCACGCTGAATCAAACCACCCGAAGAAAAATCTGCGCCACGCGCCTTTTGCGCAGTCATGATCTTTTCGGTTTCCTCACTAAGCAAAGGAATAAAGCGAAGTGCGATCGTCATCATCATGGCAAATTCGTGCACGGGCACTTTCACCTTTTTCAATGGCGACAACAGATCTTCCAGCGCATCAGTCAAAGCAATCGGTGTAGTGGTATAGGTCAGGAGCATTCCCGTACCGATAATAAGTGTAGCAATACGAACGATCATAAATGCCGCCGCATACAATCCCTCGGCATAAATAGCAATGAATTTCCAAGCAAACAGAAGATGCTCTCCCTTGGTCCAGAAAATATTCAAGAATGCCGTAAAGGCAAGGATAATCAAAACAGGGCGTAATCCGCGCAAAACGATTCGGATCGGAACCCGTCCGCAAAGGATGAGAACGATCGCAGAGAGCGCCAAAAGCGCAAAACTCAAAAGATTCTTGCACAAGAACGAACAAACGATATACAGAATCGTCAAGATGACCTTCATTCTCGGATCCAGCTTGTGCAAAGGAGAATTGGCGGGATAAAATTGCCCAAAAGCAATACTTTTCATCTTTTATTTCCCAATTATTTATCCAAGTTTTTTTGATAAATGTTCAAAATCTGTTCGAGCGCCTGCTCGACCGTATAAATACCGCCATCGGTATCAATTCCGCGTTCTTTCAGTGTCAGCATCAACTTCGTTACCTGCGGAATATCAAGTCCGATCTCGGTCAGACGCTCCGAGCGAGAGAATACGTAATCCCGATCTCCTTGCATTACGATCTTTCCGTCGTTCATAACGATCAAATTATCGCAATAGCGCGCCATATCCTCCATGCTGTGACTGACGATGAGAACGGTATTTCCACTCTGCTCATGATAGTCCATAAGATTCGCAAA
>JAFQPC010000211.1 GCA_017411935.1 Clostridia bacterium
ACGCCGATCGCAACCAGCACAACGACAAAGATCACGATTCCCGCAATAATTGCGCCCTTGCTCCGGGGTTCTCTTTCTTCGGGTTCTTCCTCGACCTCTTCCTCGGGATCTTCCGTATAGGTTACCTTCACATAACGGTCAGCACCGCTTGCCGTACCGCTGACCGACTCCTGATCGGGCGTATATCCCTCGATCGAAGCCGTTTTATAATAATAATCTTCACCGTACTTTTTCGTATCTTCGATCAGGTCTACCGTCTCGCCATCCTTAACGTATTCGATCGTAATGGTACTCTCTCCGCTCGGCTTGGTGCTCTTTTCAGCGCTATCAAAATTTTTCGAAGCATCTTCAAACGCTGTCTCATCCACCGCATCCTCGGTCAACTGATCGCTCAGCACTAAATTCGAAAGCTTTCCGCAATTCTTAAAGGTCCACGCACCGATCTTTTCGGGAGTTCCCACGATCACCGCGCTCGTCATCGAATAACAGAATGCAAACGCACGGTCGCCAAGCTCGGTAACACTGCTCGGTACCAAGATCGATTCCAGCGAACCGCAAGCCTCAAACGCGCCCTCTCCGATCGAGGTCACGCCATCGGGGATCGAAATTTCTTCAAGTTTCTGACAATACGCAAAGGAAAAATCTCCGATCGAGTTCATCGTTTCGGGCAATTCCACCTCGGTCACCGTGGACATTCCGTAAAATGCGTAATCCGAAACCGTTGTCACGCCCTCATTGATGACGATTCTCTGTACGCCTGCCGAAACCGACATCCAATCGACCTCCTCAGAGCCTTCAAACTCCGACATCGCACCAACGCCCGTGATCGTCAGGGTCTTTTCGTCCGATTCATACGTCCAGCTCAGCGTTCCCGAAGTACCCGACGCATCGTCCACCTTGTTTCCACCGCAGGAAGCAAGTGTCAAACAAAGCATCACCGCCGTCAGTACCAGTGCGGCAATGCGGATCCATTTCATTTTCGTTTTCATTGTGTATTCCCTTTCTCTGTTGGTTCTTTGGTTTTATTGTAGCACAAACCGAAACAATATGCAACAGATTTCAAAAAATGTTAAAATATCGCAACTCTTTATTTACGATTTTTCCGTCCAACGATCTCGCAATATTCCTCATAGCTGACAAGTAATTTGAGTGCGGCAAGCAACGCATTGGCACTCATTCCACGCGGAAGCTCAAGTTTCTGACAAAGCGCATCTCGACGAGCAACACTGTCAGAGCCACCGCAAAGTCCGTCGGTGTAAAGATCGGTTTTCGAGAGGGGATTTTCCTCTGCCCGACGGATCGCACCGCCATTCTCATACGGCGAAAGAAGCTTGCGGAGAAGCTCGCGCTCCATTCCTTCCACACCGAGCGTCCCCTCGGCAGAGGCTTGTGCCTTTCGTTTTTCCTTTCCTGCGATCTGCGGAATATAGAGCTGGATCAGACGATCCGCAGGCACGCCTGAAGTAAGATGCGAGCGAATCACTTTCCCTGCGCCGTCGCTGTCGGTCAGCACGATCAGAGGCGTTTTTTCGCTCAGCTTCCGAAGAAGCGTCAGCTTTTCCTGCTTTTTAAAGATCCCAAATCCATCGGTGGTCAGGATCGTCGCGTCACACACTGAAAGCAATCGCAATCGGTCATATTTCCCCTCAACGATAATAGGATATGGAATTGATAGTTTTTTTTGCTCGCTCACGTCTCACCTCACCGAGCGAAAAGAAAATATCCAAGGACGAGCAGACCGAGAACAATGCGGTACACGCCGAATGCCGAGAACGAGTGTCTGCGCACATAGTCCATCAGATATCGAATCACAAGCAAAGAAACAAGAAACGCCGTAACAAGTCCGACGAGAAGAATCGTGATCTCTGCTCCGCCAAGAGTATTTCCGTCCAGAAAAAATTTTACCATTTTAAGAAGGCTTGCACCCGCCATCGTCGGAATGGCTAAGTAGAAAGAAAATTCTGCCGCCGCGGTTCTTGAAAGTCCGAACAGCATTCCGCCAAGGATGGTCGAGCCCGAACGCGAAGTGCCCGGAATGATCGAGAGCACCTGAAATCCTCCGACCAAAAGCGCATCCTTCCAGCCGAGGTCTTCCACCCGTTCCACACGAACCTCACGGTTCTTACGAAGCTTTTCGATCACGATAAAAGCAATACCGTACACCACGAGCGTGATCGCCACGACCTCGTAACGGTAAAGATGCTCATTGAGCCAGTCGTCAAGCAGAAGTCCGATCACTGCCGAGGGCAGCACCGCAAGAATGACAAGTCCCCAAAGTCGCCAAGTGCCCTGCTTCTCGACCTGTGTCTTTTTTTGCGAGAAGGGGTTGAGCTTTCCGAAAAAGAGCACCACGACCGCAAGGATCGCGCCAAGCTGAATAACGACCTCAAACATCTCCCAGAACGCCTCACTGACGTCGAGCGAGATAAATTCGTTCAGAAGGATCATATGACCCGTCGAGCTGATGGGAAGCCATTCGGTAATGCCCTCGACAATGCCAAGAAGAATCGTTTTCAAAAGTTCAATCAAAAACATCGTTTATTCCCCCGATCTCATAATATCGCCCGCCGACACTGCAAAGGGTACTCGGGCAAAGAATCGCATCGACGGATGGGGTGCCGATTCGATCGGCGCTCCCGTTTCGTCGTAAAGCTCGGTCACCGAAAACGCTCTGCCGATCTTGCTCGGAGAGATCATCTCGGCAGGATCTCCGACCGACACCTTGTTTCTCTGAATAAAGGGATAGAGAACTCCCTTTTCTGTTTCTTTTTCAAGGCAGGAAGGCATCGGAAGTTCCTCCTCAGACAATGCCGTCGCAAAATAGGCTTTCTCGCGAATGTATCCGTTATTCAAGGTCAGCTGCGCGTTTTCCATCGGCGAATCCTGATAAAATCCCGTTGCGTATTCACGGTGAGAAACGCTCTCCAGCTCACGCATCCACTCGGGGCGGAAGGTATAGCCATCGGGGTCGGTCGCATACGCGTCGAGCGCCATACGGTAGGCGTTCGTAACCACCGCCGTATAGTACGCGCTCTTCATTCGTCCTTCGATCTTAAAGGAATCAATGCCCGCCTCGATCAGCTTCGGGATCAGCTCGATCGTACACATATCCTTCGAGGACATCGTAAAGGTGCCAAGCTCATTCTGTTCGATCGGAAACGGCATCTCTGGTCGTTTTTCCTCGGTCACCGTGTAGACCCAACGGCAGGGTTGCGTGCACGCACCGCGGTTGGCATCACGCCCCGTCAGATTGTGGGAAAGCATACAGCGTCCGCTGTACGCGACGCACATCGAGCCGTGAACAAAGGCTTCGAGCTCGACCTCGGGAGAGAGACCTTCGCGAATCGCGCGGATCTCATCGAGCATCAGTTCACGCGCAAGCACGAGTCGTTTTGCGCCGAGCGAGGCATAGGCACGCGCCGCTTCGGGACTGATGATGCTTGCCTGCGTCGAAATATGGATCTCCATCTCGGGAAGGATCTCTCGCACGGTCGCAAGGACACCGAGATCGGCAACGATGACCGCGTCGATCCCAAGCGGCGCGATCGTTCGCAAGAACTCGCGAAGCGCGGGATATTCGTGTCCGTGGGGCATCGTATTGAGCGTCAGATAAAGCTTTACTCCGTGCGCGTGCGCATAGGCAACGGCGTCGGCAAGCTCGCCGTCACTGAAATTATCTGCCGCCGAGCGCATACCAAAGCGAAGCCCCGCCAGATATACGGCATCGGCTCCATAGAGAATCGCCGCGCGCATTTTTTCAAAATTGCCCGCGGGAGACAAAAGCTCGGGAAGCTTTTTTATTGTATTGGTTCGGTCGATCGACATATTGATCTTCTCCGTTCTTTTCTTAATAATCATATCTATTATAATATAAAAAAGCCCATCTGTCAAGGAAAAATCCCTTTGAGAAACTCAAAGGGATTTTTGCGTCTCTTTCGAGAGAAGTTCTTTGCATATCAGAGCAATACCAGGTCCTAAGATCATTCCGAAGAAGCCAAACAGCTCAAGTCCCGCAAATAAAAAGAGAAGCGAGACAAGCGGATGAATGCCGAGACTTCCGCCCACCAGATGCGGCTCTGCGATCTGCCGAACGATCGTCACCACGCCGTAAAGAATGAGAAGACCAAAGCCAAAATAATAGTTTTTGAGAAGAAGCATCACGATCGCCCACGGAACAAGCACCGTTCCCACACCGAGAATTGGTAAAATATCGACGAGCGCAATGAGAAGCGCCAACAAAAAAGCATAGCTTTTTCCCAAGATCAAAAGACCGACAAACACCTCGACAAAGGTCAAAAGCAACAACAGCAAATACGCGCGCAAATAGCTTCGCACCGCCGCCCCCGCTTTTTTTCGAAAATTTTCTGCCCCCTGCCGCCGTTCAGGCGGGAGGAGAGAGAGCAGGCGATCACGCAAGCCGTCATAATCCATAGAAAGATAAAAGCACGCCATTACCGTGACCACCAGCGTCACGAGCGCCTTCGGCGTTGCCCGAAGCAGACCCCCAAGAGAGCTCAGAGCGTTTTGGATCATCTCGGACACCATCGAATCGACCGACACTCCAAGGGACGGCTGACCCTCTCCGTCCGACGAATTTCCCAACGGCAATCGAGAAAAAAAGTGTTTCACGCTCTCGCTCACGCCATCAATCTTTTGTTCGATCATCTCTCGGTTTTCTTCCATCCAACGTGCCAGCTCCTCAAGCTCACGGAGCAAGCGATGCACCGCAAAAAACGCGACGCCTGCCAAAAGCGCCAGCAAAAGAATGAGATACAGCGCGGCAAGAAGCTTTTTGGGGAGCTTGATCTTTTTCGCCGTACGTTCGGCAAGCGAATGGATGACGACCGACACGCCCCAGACGATCGCCCCCACCACAACAAGTGTTTTGGCATAGGTAAGAAGCAGATATACGCCCAAAAGAAGCATCGCAAAACAAAATATTTTTGCCGCTCTCGTTCGCCAATCGACCGTCTCGTGATCCTCCCTCATCGCATCCCTTTCCTTTCCCGATTTTTTGTTCTTTCTCTGTATCTTATAGTATGTTTTTCCTGTGGCTCTTTATTTCGTATTTGGCAAAAAAACTTGACAAAGTACGAAAAATTTGTTACAATAAAAAGCGATCATTTTTAAAAAAATATGGAACGGAGATCGAAAGAATGAAAAGAATACTTTGTCTCGTCCTCACGCTTTTGCTTTTGAGTGCCGCTCTTACCTCTTGCGCATCCAAGGCAGAAAAAGAGTTTTTAAAGCAATTCGACTACACCGACGATGTAACGAATTTCGTTTATATCGAGGTAGACGACTTCGGATATATCGTCGTGGAACTTTACCCCGATACCGCACCCAAAACGGTAGAAAACTTCCAAAAGCTTGTAGGCGACGGATTTTACGACGGACTTATTTTCCACCGCATCATCAAGAATTTTATGATTCAGGGCGGTGACCCCAAGGGCAACGGAACGGGTGGTTCGGACGAAACCATCAAGGGAGAATTTGCCTCCAACGGATTTGAAAACAATCTTTTGCACAAACGTGGAGTGATCTCGATGGCAAGAAGCGAAGACCCCGATTCGGCATCCTCGCAGTTCTTTATCTGCCACAAGGATTCTTCTCATCTTGACGGAGAATATGCCGCGTTTGGCGAGGTCGTTTACGGCATTGAAACGGTAGACGCTATTGCCGAGGTCAAAACCAATGCAAGCAATGCAAAACCCTACACTGACGTTGTCATCAAAGAAATGGGCTTTGTAACGACCACCGAAAATTATGTTCCTGCCGAAAAAACAAGCTTCAAAGAACCTCTGCCTTTCACGGTTTCGGAAGATACAACGAATTACGTATTGTTCAACATGGGCTCTTACGGTCATATCGTCGTTGAGCTTTATCCCGATGTTGCCCCCGAAACAGTGAAAAACTTCCAAAAGCTTGTGAGCGAGGGATTTTATGATGGGCTGATCTTCCACCGCGTGATCGAGGACTTTATGATCCAGGGTGGTGACCCCAAGGGCAACGGAACGGGTGGTTCGGGAACAACGATCAAAGGTGAATTTTCCAACAACGGCTTTGAAAACGATCTCAAGCACGAACGTGGAGTGATCTCGATGGCAAGAAACGGTTCTTCGGATCCCGAGGTCGACGCACTGTACTTTAACTCTGCTTCCTCGCAGTTCTTTATCTGTCACAAGGATTCTCCCCATTTGAACGGCAATTACGCCGCTTTCGGCAAAGTCATTTACGGAATGGACACGGTCGACGCGATTGCCACGGTAGCAACCAATGAAAGCAACAAGCCCCTCTCGGACGTTGTCATCCAATCGATCAAGTTCGTAACACCCAACGAAAAATAAAAAAAGAAAACCCCATAGAGCGTCACTCTAAAGGACAGTTTTCAGAAATACGGTATATCTCGAAAGAGGTATGCCGTATTTTGCATTTGTGTCCACAAATGCAGTGCTTGTCAGTAAAATTGACAAGTTATAGGTGAACTAAAAAAGGCTCCCTTGTGTAAAGGGAGCTGTCAGCGAAGCTGACTGAGGGATTGTTCTACGAGGTGATCAATATGTTCGCAAACACCCCGAAAGTTTTTATGTATTTCCGTATTCGGTATTCTGATAACTGTCAAACCGTATTCTTCAAGGAAAGCGGTTCTTTCTTCATCGTGTTGTTTCCCTTCTTCGGTATAATGTCCCGAGCCGTCAAGCTCTATGACGAGTTTTGCCTCTGCACAGTAAAAATCTGCAATATACCTTCCGAGAACCTTCTGACGAGAAAAACGAACAGGATAAGCACGCAGAAAATCATACCAAAGGTGATTTTCTTCCTTGGTCATATTCTTCCGCAGCATTCTTGCGGTTGGAACGATATCTTTATTGTGTTTTCGCTGCATTACAATCCCTCCGTCACGCTTCGCGTGCCACCTCCCTTTACACAAGGGAGGCTTTGGACGCGTCGTCTGTCAAAAAATCATTTGCTGCTTTTAGCATCTGTCTCGTATTTTCAAAAGTTAATTCATGAAGCGCACAGTCAAAAGGAAGCAGTAAGTATTCAAAAT
>JAFQPC010000212.1 GCA_017411935.1 Clostridia bacterium
AATGCGATTGCAATACACGATCGTCGCGCGGTCAGGACGCTTTCCTGCTTTTCCGCCGGGAGAATAGTAGTCGTAGGTGCGCTTTTTCTTCGCGGCGGTGTAGTGCGCCACCATCGAGTCGATGTTACCCGCCGTTACAAGAAAGCCAAGGCGCGGTCTGCCAAATTCGCGAAAGGCATCACAGCTCTTGTAGTCGGGCTGTGACAGGATCGCCACGCGAAAGCCCGCATCCTCGAGCACGCGTGAGATGATCGACACACCAAAGCTCGGATGATCGACGTAGGCATCGCCCGTCACATAAACAAAATCAGGGCGATCCCAACCGAGCAGAGCCATTTCTTTTTTAGAAATCGGAAGAAATCCCATCGGTCTCTCCTTTCGTGATTTTATGATTCTTTTCTCTTTTTCTGCGCGGCGCGGTAAGCGCTGGGGAGCATTCCTGTGCGTTTGAGGAAGGTGCGCGAGAAATAGGACTGATTGTCAAAGCCGCAGGCTCGTCCGATCTCGCCGATCGTCAAAGTGCTCTCAGCAAGCATCTGCTTGGCTTTTTCACATCGAATGAGATTGATGTAGGAAAGGAAGGTATACCCTGTCACGCGGCGAAATTCGCGCGAAAAGTAAAATTTGCTAAGACCCACGCGAGCCGCGACTTCCTCGAGCGAAATATCACGGTGGCTCTCGGAATGCAGATATCCGATCGCAAGCTTCATACAGGAAAGCAGGTGCGAATCGGTCAACGGTTCGTCACTCAGACTGCCGTGACGACGGCAAAGAAGCGCCATCAATCTCAAAAGATCGGCGCGGATCATTTGCACACGATACGGCTCGTTTTCATCCTTATCAAGCTCCTTTACGATCTCGCAAAGAACCTCGGCGATCTCTTGGTCACGAAAGATCGACTCAAAGCGGATCTTGTTGGTATCAAGATGATTGGCAAGACAGAAAGAACGATCAATAATCAAATAATAATACTTCAGCTCCGACGCAGAGGAAAAGGCATGCAGACAATTCGCATTGATGACAAGAATATCATCCTTCTCGACCGAAAGATGCTTGTCGTGGTTGATGATCGTTCCCGAACCGTCAAGAACGAGAATGATCTCAATATTTTCGTGCCAATTTCCCGCGTCCGCAGGACCATCGACCGTGCAACGGCCTTGATGACAGATCAGCGGCAACTGCCTGTCCTGAAGCATATGGGTTTCGTAAAGACTCATAGGTCCTCCAAAATCGCAAAGTTGTGTCAAAAAAGGTGCAAAACGCCACTCTTTTTTGTTTTTCATCGCATTTATTATACAATAGAACCCTCAAAAAATCAATAGCTTTTTTCACACTACCGTCAAAATCTTACGAATAATTTTCCTTTTTTGGAAAGGTGAGATGCTTTTTCTTTGGCAAAGGCTCTCAAAGTAGGAGAGAAATAGAAAAAAGTAAAACAGTTCTTGACAAATAAGATGTTTTCTTCCTCGGCTTCCAAAGATTGTGGGTTGATTTTCCAAACGCGCTTCGGTATAATGGGAACACACGGCGAACAAGGGGCAGATCCACTCCGATCTCCTTTGCGATCTGCTTCTTTTTCGTCGGAGTTCAAAGACAGGAGGTTGAAAGTTTGACTTCAACGAAATCAAAGAAATTCAAAAGAAAGGGAGTACGTCTGCTTGCCGTTCTGATGGCTGCGGTCTTGCTTTCGGCGGGAATGATGGTGAGCGTCTCGGCATCGGGCGGGTACGATTTTCCCTCGGGAGCCGCCCCCGTTCGAATGACACTCGACGGACGCGAGGTACTGACAAACGAAGCGGTCATCATCCGCTCGGTTACATACGTTCCTCTGCGTAGCTTCTCGGAGCTTGCGGGTGCCGATTCGATCTCGTGGAACGCGAGAACGGCAACGGCAACCGTCAAGAAGGGTGCAACGACGATCTCGGTTGCCGACGGCTACTATTACATCGTAGCGTCGGGCAGATATTTCTACACGGCAGAGCCGATCCTGAATATCAACAACCGCTTGTTCGTTCCGATCCGACCGCTTGCCAAGGCGTTTTGCATCGACGTAACGTGGGACGGTGCAAGTCGCACCGTAGCTCTCCGCTCGACGGGTAAAACGCTCGCAAGCGCGGCGTCGTACTATAATTCGGACGATCTCTATTGGCTCTCGCGCATCATCAGCGCCGAGTCGGCGGGAGAGAGCCTTTACGGACAGATCGCCGTGGGGAACGTCGTGCTCAACCGTGTGGCAAGCCGTCAATTCCCGAACACCATCTACGGTGTGATTTTTGACCGCGTCGGCGGTACGCAATTTTCTCCCGTAGCGATGGGAACGATCTACCGCGCGCCTGCCGTCTCGTCGGTCATTGCCGCGAAGATCTGCCTTGAGGGATACAGCATTTCGGATGATATTTTGTTCTTTATGAACCCGAGAATTGCCACAAGCAATTGGATCTCCAAAAACCGCCCCTTTGCTTTCCGTATCGGAAATCACGACTTTTACAGATAACAGCCCAAAATCTTTGCCGCCGATCTTCCATCGGCGGCATTTTTTCTTTTTTGAACGTCTTGACATCCGATCAAGGAACGGGTATAATAATAGTAAATTACAACAACCGATGGGAGAGAAAAATGAAAAAGATTTTTGCTTTGATCTTGATAGCGGCAACCCTCTTGCTTCTTTGTTCGTGTGGAATGACCGCAGATAAGCTGGAATTGCGTCTGGAAGCAATGGAAGAAAACGGTGATGTTTTCTACGTTGCTATGGACAAGGATGAACTGGCAGACGAGGAAGAAGAGATCCTTGAGGATCGCCAATTTCAGATGAAAGGCAAAATTACCCAAGGATACTTCGTTCAAGACAAGAAAAAGATCACCGATTTTGCCTACATTCTCGTATATGAAAAAACATCCGATGCAAAAAAAGCCGAAAGCTTTTTGACAGAAGACAATGAGAGCGATCCCGATTTTGCCGCGAAACGCAAAGGAAAGCTCCTCTTTTACGGAGATGCAGAGCTCATCGCAACGATCCTTGGATGATTTTCGTATCTACCGATAAAAAATACCGAAGCAACTCCGTTGCTTCGGTATTTTTTATTCCAATTCGAGTGAATCGGCATTGAGAAACTCATGTGCACCGATGAGCGAATCTGCGGCGATCTGCTTTTGCGCGCCGCAATTTTTACAGCTCACTCGGACACCGTCGCGTCCAAATTCGAGCTCATAATCTCCCTCAACGCCCTCGGGACAGCCACAATGGATCTTTCCCTCGGCATCAAGCTCCTTGACAACATAGGTCACGATCTCGGTGATCTGCGGATCGGTAAGCAGCTGTTCTCCCTTGAGATCATCAAAGCTACCAAGTCCGCTTTTTTCCAAAAAGTCGAGAAGCTCCAGCTCCGTGCGAGAAAGCTCTGCCTTGACGTGATTGCTCTCCCCCATCATACAGATGTTGATATCCGAATAGGGACAAGGAAGCACGAAAAGGTCTTTGGAAAAGAAGAGCGAGGAGCTGACCGAGAAATTGTGCGGTGTCGGACAGAGCATACAGGGAACGGTAAAGCGTACCTTGCCGTCCTTTCCATATACTACGGTCATCTCACTTCCGCCGCAAGAGCATTTGAGCTTCATCATATGACCCGTCAGGCTGAAAAGTCCGACAGCGCTCATCACACCCGCGCCGCAATGCGGACAACGGTAAGCGACGGTGGTTTGTTTGGGTTCGAGTACCATAATTTTTCCTTCCCTTGATTGGTTTCTAAAGGGGGTGTCATACGGACACCCCCTGTTTTTATTTTATGCGTCTACGCGATCAAGCGCCTTTTCTTTCACATCCACAGGATATTTTTCGGTCAGCTTCATCACAGTCTCGTCAAATCTCTCGGAGAGGATCTGATTCTTAACGGTAACGTACCACGATGCGTGACCCTCACCGTAGTAAAGAGCTACGCAGAAGGTCGTAGAATCAAGCGCCAAGGGCGTGTCGGTAATGTCTCCGACCTTCATACCGTCAGCATAGAGCCATGTGTCAAACATCGAGCTGTTCAGGCTTCCCTCGACGTAATCCTCGAGGTGAGTATGTGCCTCTGCGTTAGACTCTTCCGCCAATGCTTCAAACTCGTCGAGCGTGGTGATTCCGCGCTCCTTGAGTGCGTCTACTGCTTTCTTTGCAGCCTCCTCGTTGGTAAAGAGCATATACGCAACGTTCTTGGTCTTGTTTTCGTCACGGTAGGGCGCCTTTGCAAGGAAGTATGCCGTCTGCGAATATTTCGACTTGGTCGTCACCGCGTCGGTATCCTTGCCCTCGGTGATCTTGTAGGTGTCGCGGTTCATTCCTTCTTCAAAAGCCCAAACCGAGAATTCATCGTCCTCACCGGCATAGCCTGCCTTCGTACGAACGTAGGTCTCCTTTGCAGTCAGCGTTGCTTTAAATGCAGTTGCGTGTGCGGAGTCGATCTTCTTCTTATTGTCCTCGGAAATTCCTTCGGGCAGGAAGCTTTTAATCACCAAATGCTCGGACGGCTTGGTCGCGTCGGTCTTTCCGGAGAGAATTTCCTGCGCGATATTATCGACAAGCAGGGTCTTAAACTGCTTTTCCGCCGCAGGGTCTTTGACCTTCTCGCCATCAACTTCCTTTACAAATACACCGTCAAGCGACTGATCCTCCCACGCCGTGTGGAACTCCTTCTCCGAAATATAGAGAATGATAAACTCGTTGACGTCCTTTACGTTCTTCATCGAGGTCAGCTTCTTTGCATTTTCCTTGACTTCTTCGATCATTTCCTTGTAGATCTTTTCAATTTCTACCTTCTGATCCGCCTCAGACATATCCTTGAAGCCCTCTACCTCGTGTCCCGCACGATGCTTTGCTTCGTCATAGGTCGCTTCGAACTTGTAGTAAGAGAAATCGATAAAGTCAAAGACCTTGGGATCAGCGATATACTTCGAGAGAATTGCGTTCTCGGTGATTCCGTCGGAGATCTCCTCGGTCAGAACGGTCATTGCCTTCGTAGCAAGCGCGGAATACTCCATGGCACGGCGAACGTCCTTTTCCTTCACTCCGTCACCGTACATTGCCGAGATGTATGCGTCTATCGTAGCATAGCCGTAGGTGGTGGCAGTTGTTCCGAGTGCCGCAAGATTTGCGTCGATCTCTGCGTTTTCTTCATCTCCAAGCTCTACGCCGCGCTCGTATGCTGCCTCACAGTACACGAGCAGACTCGAAACCGAGGTAACGGTCTGATCCATAAAGTAATCGAACCACGTGCCCTCATACTCTCCAAGGAAGAGCTCATCGTAATAGAAGACACCTTCTTCGGTCGTCTCAGGTCCGCCAAAGGGCTGATCCTTGAGCGATTTCGTAGTGTCCAGACTAAAATAGCTCAGCGAGGATTGCTGGTCGTTCAAAAAGTTCTGATACTGCGTATGGAAATAGTAGGACATCATATTGGCGTTGACCTTAAAGTGCTCGGTTGAGAGCACTCTTGCCCAACGGTTAAATACGCCGTTCGAGGCGAGAAGAAGTCCTGCGACCGAGAGAAGAATGGCAAGAGTAAGAACGACGGTGATCACCGTCATCATCCAGCTCGGCATTCCCTTCTTCGTTTTTTTTGTGTCAAGCGATCTGACTTCGCGCTTCGCTCTGTCAGCTCGGATTCTGTTTGATTTTCCCATGGAAAGATCCACCTTTTCTTTTGATTTTTTTATTGATCTTTTGGAATCATAAATTTCCGTCTCAGATAAATTCTATTATAATAGTTCTGCGTGATAAAAGATTGAATATTGTATGAACGAAATATGAATTTTGACTAAAAAGCCTGAATTTTCTGTCAAAGATTCATAATCACAGGCAAAACCATCGGTTTTCTCTTGGTTTTTGCGTAAAGATATTTGGAAAGGTTATCTTTGATACAGGTTTTGAGTTCCATTCGGTCGACGTTCTTTTGGCTGTCGAGGCAATCGTTGATGGTTTGTGTCGCGAGCGTGCGAACCTCCTCCATCA
>JAFQPC010000213.1 GCA_017411935.1 Clostridia bacterium
GGTGCTTTTTGCGGTAAGAGCAGGGAAAGCACACCCGTGACGAAAAAGACGAGCCACGGAGCTGCGCCTCCGTATTCAATGACGGCAAAGATACAGAACAGAGAAGCAATGACCGCCATAGAAATATCCATCACCGAGATGATCGAGCCGATACCGAGCATCACGACGCCGAGCGCCGAAAGCATTGCGCAAACGGCAAGCCGTTTGGTACGCTGTGCGTTCGATTCGTTATTTCGTTTTTGTGCCATTCTGTTTTTCCTCAATTTCGTTGCTTAGCAGCAGGAGATCAGGTCACCGCCACAGCACTCACAGCAACAGTCAGCGCAAAGCAGACCCGAGCAGATATCACATCCCGAGCAACCGCCGCCCGAGCGTCCCGTGTTGTAGCCACCGCCATAACCGTTGGATCTCATACGGAGCTGTTCCTGCGCGTTGCGGTATTCCTTGTTGTAGGGGTCCATCGAGCAGGCAATATCAAAGTATCTTTGCGCGTCGACGTAGTTGTTCGCGCGAACGAAAACACAGCCCATCAGGAAGTTCCATTCGGCATTTCTCTCGTCGATGGGAACGTTGTTGAGCAGAGTTTCTGCCTGCGCGGCATTGCCCATATTGATCTGACGGCGGATCTCGTTATAGTGGGGATTGCCAGAAGAGGATGTATTTCCTGCGTAGCTCTGGTTGTAGCCGCCTTTTCTGTTGCCACCGCCTGCGTTTCCGCTTTCTCTCTGACGCTTGATCTCCTCGTACGCCGCATTGACTTCTTTCATTTTGTCACTTGCGAGATCGGCAAGATCGCTGTCACGATACTTATCGGGGTGATATTTGCGCGCAAGAGCGCGGTAAGCTTTCTTAATTTCGTCGTCGCTGGCATCGGGGGAGACGCCAAGAACCTTGTAGGGATCGTTCATTTCGTTTTGTCCGTCCTTTCATTCGAGTGCTTGCACTTTGTTTTGTCTTTGTGCGCGGTCTTTCCCTCGTCAGCAGAAATTTGCTTGATCTTTTCGGGCAGACCGAGATATAAAATGTTGGAGACGATCTGCTCGATCGCTTCATTGTCAAATTTCAAGAGATCTGCGGCGGCTTCCGCCTCGTAGAGCTCGTTTTTCAGCGCTATTCCGATGCTTTCATAATCTTCCTTGGTGGGAAGATTTCCGTCGTAAAGTCGCAGGAAAGGATTGTATCGTCCTTTGCACGCATCCTCACTCCAATCGTCGAGCGCATCGGCAATGTAGATCCACTTGCCGATCGCGTGACCGAGCGATGCGGCGATCCGCGCCGCTCCCCCGTCAAGACCGTAAGACATAATTGCCGAAAGAAGCTCTCCAAATACGTCGGCGGGCGCATCGACGCTCTTTGTCTCGGACTTTTCAATTTCCGAGAGGTGATGGAGCGTTTTCGCGATCGTTTGATCGAGGTCCGAAAGACCTGCGCGCAACGCTTTTTTGCGAGCGTGTGCCATCCATGGATAGACGAGACGCGCGCGGAGCTTTTTGACTCCCTTTTCATCGGAGAGATCGTCGAGGATCTTGTGATAATTCAGAAGCGCCGCCGCTCCCGCGCAGTAGGCAAGGGAATCGTTGTGCTTCATCGTATTGCGTTTGGTCAGAGGATGTGCCAAACAGCGTTTTTGTTCAAATTCCACGGGCGTGCGGTCAAAGGTAATGCGAAGAAGCGCAAGAAACGCAAAATCGTAGCTGAGCGCCATGCGTGAGCACTGTCCCGTGCACTTGCCCATCGAACGGCAAAGTCCGCAGTACGTGCCACGGTAGAACTCGTATTCTTTTACCTTAAGTTCCGTGTGCTTGACTCTGACGTAACCGAACAAGACGCACCTCCGAAAGAATTTCAATAACACTTCACATTATCATATCGCATTTTGGCAAAAAATACAATAGACGATTTGTAAATTTTTTAATTTATGACGAAAAAAGAGACTTGCTATCGGACAAGTCTCTTTTTTTCGTTGAATTTAAGCAAGAAAGAGTTGTGCTTCGAGGCAAGGTGTTCCTTCCTCGTCGGTGGTTCGGAAATAACGAATGTTTTCCTGCTTGCCGCCAAGCACGCTCACGGTATGACCGTATGCCGCCTCGTTCAGATAGGAGAGCGAAAATCCTCGCAGAGCGTCGACCTCGTCGAGCGGAAGAAAATCACAGAGCATATCGGCATAGCGTGTGTTGTTCATATGCATATTATAATCAATGTCGGAGTACACAATACGGCGCTCGCCCAAATGCTCGAGTGGGAGATCCGACGGAATACGAAAACGGGCAGGGAGTGAAAGCTCGACAGACGTATCCCGTTTCTTCCATCTTGTGAAATTTACGGTCCTCGATGCCGACCAGTGCCCAAAAGGTGTCGGCTTTGGCGACCGTTTCCTCGCCTACGCGCACGAGAAAGCTTCGGTTGAAGCCAAAGCTTCGGCTGGGGTTGGTCCAAGTCTCCACCGTGATCGTCTCAAATGCCGAGGGACGTCGGTCAATTTCCACACGGGTTTTGCTTAGAATAAAGCCGAGCTTTTTTTGCTCGCGCAATTCATCAAGGCTCATTCCGCTGGTAGCAATATGGCGGTTCGAGGTCTCCTGCATCAGCGCAAGCAATTGCGTGGGGCGGATCTTGAGTGTTGCGTCGGTATCATGCCAC
>JAFQPC010000214.1 GCA_017411935.1 Clostridia bacterium
AGGCAGAAAATGCGGCTCTTTGCCAAGCCGTCCACGCCGGGCCAAAGGTATCCCATCTTGAGGGCAACCCAATCATAATCGGCAGGATCGACCCCCATTTCCGAAAAATGCGCTTCCGTCGTAAACGAGGTTCTCGCGTTCGAGAAGATCACGTCAATTCCCTGCTCAGTTTCGAAAAGCACGCCCTTGCCGACACGCTCGCCGACAAATCCGAGAATGACCCCCTTGCGAACCACCTTGCCCGAAAGCGTGATCGTTTCGGAATATGCGTCTTTTGCCGCCAGAGTTAGTTTTGTCTTACTTTCATCTGCCAACGCAGAGAGCGCTTCATAATTTTTCTCATCAAACAGTGACGCAACAAGTCCTCTGCCCGTCTTACCGCCAAGCATCTTGCCCAAGAGGAAGGTCGATTCTCCGTCGGCACCTGCCGTGGAGTTATCTCCCGAATCGCTGATGAACACGGGCTTTGGCAGATCTGCCACTGCGCGCACCGTCGCATCGGGCGAAAGCGCAGGCATATCGAATTTCATATCGGTCTTATGCGCCTCGTAATACTCGGCAATCGCCTTGAATTTCGCATACGCCTCTCCGTCGTCGCCCGCCAAAGAAACGGCAACGCACGCACCGACAAATTCGGCATCGACCCACGGCTGACCGTTATAGATCGAAGCCGAGATCACGTGCGGATCCTTCTCTGCCTCGCGAAGCATAGCAAGCAAGGTGCGATACGGTTCGCCCGCCGTCTGCGCGGCATCGGCAAAGAGCACCTTGATGCGGAAGAGATGCAAGGTCGGCTTGAGCTTTTCCTTGAGGATCCGAACGAGCGCATTTGCCGCACGGGTCTCGGTCTCGTCGTAATCGGTATGCGGTGCGGTACGGAAGCCCGACAGCGCTTGAATATTCTCGCGAAGTCCGTCCGAAACGTTCGAATGGAAATCTGACGCTACCGAGATCGGAATTTCATTGCCGATTACCTCGCGCAAGCGCTTGACGAAATATTCCTCGCCGCTTCCGATCCCGTCGACGTACATTGCACCGTGGAAATAGAGGTAGACACCGTCGGCATCCTTGTGCTTCTCGGCTTCCGTAAGAAATTCCGAAAGCATCTCGAGATAGTCCTCACGGCAAACGCTGCCCGAGGGAAGCGCCACGGCGTAGCCGAGGGGAATGACCTCAAAGCCTTCCGCCTCGAACACGCGCGTTGCAACGAGCTCATTTTTCGCGTCTTCTCCCCAAAGTCGGTAAAAATTTTCTTTTTTCGCAACGTTGGGAGAGAAGGTGTTGGATTCACATTGATAAGAACCAACTAAAATTTTCATTGTGTTTCTCCGTCCGACTTACTGAACGTCCTGCGAGAAATACTTGTCCATCTTCTCGGACATCGGCTTGCATCCGTTTTCGGTAATGATGTAACCCGTCTCGATTCTCGCACCGTGGAACTCGGGGTGACCGAAGAAGGAAACGTCGACCATTACGGTCATACCGGGAACGAGAATATCGTTACTGTTGGGACCGTAGAAGGGCGCCTCTGCTTCCATCAGACCGATGGTGTGCGCAAAGGGGCAAACGAGGTAGTCAAACAGACCGTGCTTCTTGTAGTACTCACGGCCGGGAACGTCGATCTCGCGACCGCTGACACCGGGCTTCAGCATATTCTTCGTGAGCATCATGACCTCGCGAAGGTGCTTCATGCACTCCTTCTGTGCGGGAGTATACTCACCGCTGACAGGGAGCGTATCACCGAACGTACCCGCATAGCCGTTGAAACGGGGAGCGATACCGATCATAACAAGCTCGCCGTTCTGCATCATCTTGTTGGTTGCGGTAGGAACAACGGCAGCAGCGCGTGCGCCCGAACCGACGATCGTACGGTAAGCAAAGGAATCTGCACCGTTCATACGGCAGATCGCCTCACCGGCAGCGGCAACCTCGTACTCGTAAACGCCGTTTGCGATCTTTGCCTTCATTGCATCGTAGGCAAGATCACAGAACTCTACTGCCTTGAGCATATTTTCTCTTTCCCACTCGCTCTTGAAAGAACGCATGATCTCGTAATCATCGGTAATGTCTACGAGCTCAACGCCCTTAAATCCTTCCTCAAAATCCAGATAAACCTGACGAGGGATGGTGTTCGTACCAACGATACCGATTCTCTTGAGTTCAACACCGTCTGCCAAAAGCTCCTTGTTGAGCTGGGCAAAGTCGATGATCTCGGCGTTGGGATACTCCTCTTCGGGAACCATGAATACAGGGAACGAACGGGTGTTCTTGATGGCAGAAGACATCTTTGCAAAAGGTTCGCTCTCGGGACCGCCAAGCAGCCAAGCCTCGCCCACTCTGGGAACGAGCACCGAGCCCTTCTCGAACTGTCCGCACCAGCCGGTCAGATACCAACCGTTAGCAACGTTGAGCTCATCAAAGTAGATCAGAGCGGCATCAAGTCTTTTTTCCTCAAGGATCGCCTGTGTTTTCTTAATTCTGTTTTCGGTTTCTTTCAAGTTGTAGTAATACATTTCGATTTCCTCTCTTTCATTAATTGTTTTTATTTTTATGTTTTTATTTCAGATAAAAAACTTCTTTCATAAACCACTCGTTCTGTCCCGTGGTCGGATCTTCCCAAAGATAGTCGCGCATCAGCTTGCGCCATTCGTCGTGCACCGAGCTTCCGCCAAGGATCTCCGATGCTTTCTGCATATCTTCGACCTCATAATACGCAAAGAGAAGATCTCCCTCACGCCAGATCGAATAATTCTCGATGCCTGCTTTTTTGAGGATCGCCAGCATTTCGGGCCAGACCTCAGCATGATATTTTTCGTACATCTCGCCGCCGCCCTCGCGCAGGCGCATCAATATTCCCTTTCGTTCCATCGTGTCGCCTCCTTGATTTGTTTTACATTTCCTTTATTTCCATCTTTATTGTATCATCGCAAAGCGCA
>JAFQPC010000215.1 GCA_017411935.1 Clostridia bacterium
CCGTAATCATCATCAGCCAGATCGCCTGCTCCATTCCGTATCCGTAAGCAAGCACGAACGGAACGATCAGTGCATTCGATAGAATGGGAGGCAATGTTGCCAAAATACGATGTTTCCGCAATGCGTACGTTCCAAGTGCTCCGAGAAGGGTTGCTAACGTTCCAAAGATCAGGTCGAGCGGTACGGCACTCATCAAAAGATTGGCAAGAAAGCACCCGATCGTTACCCCCGGAATTGCCGCAGGCAAAAAGATGGGAAGCAGACATAACATTTCCGAAAGTCGGATCTGAATCACGCCGCTTGCCAGCCCAAGCATATTGGCAAGAAAGGTCAGAATGACGTACAGCGCAGCGATCACCGCCGCTTGACATAGGTAAAGCGTTCTCTTTTGGGTTTTCATTTTCTTTGTTCTCCTTAGTTTTGTTTAACGTGAGGATGGTTTCGAACTCACGGGGATTATTATACGATATTTTTTCCCTTTTGTCAAGATTTTTTTGCAAAGCTATTGACAAAGGCTTTTTTGTATGATAAAATTATGATATCAAAACGATATCACTTTAGGAGGTTCTTATGCAAGAAAAAATTTTAACCAACAAAAAGCACGGAATGCTTGTCCTTGTTCTTGACGTTCTTCTGCTTCTCGCCGCCATTCCCGGCTGCGTCGTGGGAGGAATTCTCGGAGAAAAAGGAATGATGTTCGGGTGGGTACTCTTTGTCATCTCCTTGGCAGTTCTCTGTATCGGTTGGCTTCCCCTTTGCGGTCTTCGTATTCTCAAGCCGCAGGAAGCGCTCGTTGTCACTCTGTTTGGTAAATACGTCGGCACGCTCAAGGGGGACGGATTTTACTGCGTCAATCCCTTCTCGGGCTCTGTCAACCCCGCCGCTACCACCAAGCTCAAGCAAAGCGGTGACGTTGGATCGAATGAAGCGCATACGCCCAAGGGCACTTCGTTGCAGTTCCAGATCAATGGAAGTGTTCCAACGACCAACAACAAAATTTCACTCAAAATCATGACGCTCAACAACAACCGTCAAAAGATCAACGACTGCCTCGGCAACCCTGTAGAGATCGGTATTGCCGTGATGTGGCGTGTCGTTGACACGGCAAAGGCAGTCTTCAACGTAGATAACTACAAGGAATATCTCTCGCTCCAATGCGATACGGCGCTCCGCAACGTTGTCCGCGTTTATCCTTATGACGTTGCCCCCGGTGTTGACACGACGGGGGACGGACTTGCCGACGACGGAAGTCTGCGAGGCTCGAGCGACGTTGTTGCTTCGCGCATCAAGGAAGAAATTCAAGAACGCGTTCGTGAGGCAGGTATTGAGGTCATCGAAGCTCGTATTACCTATCTCGCCTATGCTCCCGAAATTGCCGCCGTTATGCTTCAGCGTCAGCAGGCATCTGCCATCATTGACGCGCGCAAGATGATCGTGGACGGTGCAGTCGGTATGGTAAAGATGGCGCTCGACAAGCTCAACGAAGACGAGATCGTTCACCTTGATGATGAGCGAAAGGCGGCAATGGTCTCAAATCTCCTCGTCGTTCTTTGTGGCAACAAGGACGCGCAGCCTGTCATCAATAACGGAAGCATTTATTGAACGACATGATCAAGCTTGAGAAGACTGTAACCCTTGACGAACTTGACGAAAAAGAAGCTCGACTGAAAGACCGTCTTACCAAAATCGAAGCGCTCGAACGTGAGCTCAAGGAGAAGGAAAAAGACCTCAAAGCCAAGGAAACGGCAAAGAAGAGCGTCCTCTTACGCCTTCCCCCTTCCCTACACAATCAAATTGCCGCTTGGGCAGAGGAAGATTTCCGTTCGATCAACGGACAGATCGAATTTCTGTTGTCGCAAGCCGTCACGGAAAAATACAAAAAGAAATAAAAAAACAAAGACCGTTGCATGCAACGGTCTTTGTTTTTTATTAGCCTCGCTTCCATGCGTGAGGCAAGAATAGAACGAGAATCGGGAAAATTTCAAGTCGTCCCGCAAGCATATCGATAATCAAAACAAGTTTCGACGCTACGCCAAAGGAAGAGTAATTGCAGGTCGCTCCTACCACGTCAAATCCGGGACCGATATTATTGAAGCAAGCAAGGACAGCCGAAAAATTCGTCATAAACGAAAAATTATCCAAGGAAACGATCAGCACGCTCGCCGCAATGATCGCAATGTAAACAAAGAAATATGCGCCCGTATTGGCAATGATCTTCTCGTCGATCGGCTTGTCGTTCACACGAATGACCTTAACCTTTTTGGGACGAAGGATCTGCGAAACGTTACGGCGCAACGACTTAGCAAGAAGCAAAAGTCTTGCACATTTGAGACCGCCACCCGTACTTCCCGCGCACGCGCCGATTGCCATCAAAAAGAGCAGGATCGCTTTGGAAAAGCTCGGCCAAAGATTGAAGTCGGTCGTGGCAAAGCCCGTAGTCGTAATGATACTCGACACTTGAAAGAAAGAGTGCTTCAGCGTTTCTCCAAGATTATCGTAAAGACCGTAAATATTCCAAACAATGAGGGCAACAGATGCGATCACGATACCGATATACAATCGAAGCTCTTCATCTCGGAAGACAGAACGGAACTTTCGAAGCAAGATCAGATAATAACAGCTAAAGTTGATACCAAACAATAGCATAAATACTGCCGTTACGATCTGAATGTACGAACTGTATCCTGCTAAGCTATCATTGTAAACACCAAAGCCACCCGTACCCGCCGTACCGAACATCGTACAAAGAGCGTCAAAAATCGGCATTCCGCCCGCCAACAAAAAGATCAAATTGAGCAAAGAGAGCGCAAGATAGGAGAGGTAGAGTACCATCGCCGTCTGGCGCATTCTGGGGACGAGCTTACCAACATCGGGTCCCGGGCTTTCTGCGCGAAGCAGATGCATCGTAAAGCCCTCGCTCTGTCCGCTGACGGGAACGATCGCCAACAAAAACACGAGCACGCCCATACCGCCGACCCAATGGCTGAAGCTACGCCAATAGATAATTCCTCTCGGAATCACGTCAAGATCGGGAATGATTGACGCTCCCGTCGTTGTAAAGCCCGACACCATCTCAAACAGAGCGTCGACATAATTCGGGATCGCTCCCGAGAAGACGAACGGCAGACAACCGAGCAAGCTCATCAGAATCCAGCTCGTGCCAACGCAAATGAGACCCTCGCGCGCATAAAAATCGCGTTTGGCATTTCTTGAGAGCAATGCGAGAATCGCTGCCACTGCAAGAATGATTCCCATACTGAGAAGAAAGGATTGCACCGCTCCCTGCTCTCCCAAAAAAAGACTAATGAGAAGGGCGGGTAGCATAAAAATGGCTTCGACGGCTAAGATCAGAGCGTCAAAACGCCCCATCATTTTATAGTTCATAGCGTCACCGTCCGTTATTCAAAGATATCGTTGAGTTGAAGGACGACTTCCTTGCCACTCACGACAACCACGATATTATCGCCAACCTCAAAGCTCGAATTACCGTTGGGGATCTCGATCATACCGTGACGTGTGATCGAAACGATCAGAATATTCTTTTTGAGCTTGATCTCTTTGAGCGGCTTTCCGCAATGGAGCGTATGCTCGTCTACCTTAAAGTCCATTGCCTCGGCTTGTCCGTCGGCAATCGAGTGAATAGTGATTGCAGCACCTGCTTGATTCTGCATTGCGCGCACGTAACGCAAAATATTGTTACAACAGAGCTTACGGGGACAGATCACACTTCCCACGGGAAGCTTATCGAGAATTTTCGTATCGGTCACGTGGTCGAGTTTGGTAATGATCTGCGGAAGGTCACGCGTGCTTCCGTACATCGAAATGATTACGTTGAGCTCGTCCTTGTCGGTCAGCGTCATCAGCGCGTCGCAAGAGGAGAGTCCCTCGCTCTCGAGAAGCGATTGACTTCCCGCGTCTCCGCAGATAATATTAGTTTTGGGGAGCATCTCGGCAAGAAGCGTAGCACGCTCACGGTTCTGCTCGATCATCGTCACAGAGATATTGTCGTTTTGCAACGCTTCGGCAAGGTAATATGCCACTCGTCCGCCGCCCGCAAGAAGCACACGGCGCGTTTTATGCGTTACGATGCCAAGGTTTTTGAGGAGAATCGAAAGGTTCTCGGTCGGTGCTGTGACAAAGATTCTGTCTCCTGCGCGAAGCACGAAATTACCGTTCGGAGTGACCGAAGATCCCTCGCGCAATACAGCGCAAACGAGCACCTTACATTTGACGATCGCATTAAGTCCGCTCAAAGGAACATCACAAAGCTTGCTCTTATCGTCAATACGAAGCTCAACGATCTCGACGCGTCCCTTGGCAAAGGAGTCTCTCTTAAGAAATCCAGGGTATTTGAGCAGTCGCTCGATCTCTGTTGCGGCTTGTTTTTCCGGATTAAAGGTCATCGACAGA
>JAFQPC010000216.1 GCA_017411935.1 Clostridia bacterium
CCCTCAGCAGTCGTGGAGTGTCCGAGTGCTTCGCCCTCGGTATGTCCACAGCCGTGCTTACAGGTCGAAGGCTCGGTACAGGTTGCCGCCGCCATATCGTGCGCGTCGGGATCAATCTCACCGTACTCACTCTGGCAAACCGAGCAGTATGCCTTACTGGTACAGGTTGCCGCACGGTCACCCTCGGCAGTCGTGGAGTGTTCGCAAGGTTCGCCTTCGGTATATCCACAGCCGTTCTTACAGGTCGAAGGCTCGGTGCAGGTCGCTTCTGACATATCGTGCGCGTCGGGATCGATCTCACCGTATTCGCACTGGCAAACCGAGCAGTATGCCTTTGTCATACAGGTTGCCGCGCGGTCGCCCTCGGCATCCGTGGAGTGTCCGAGAGGATCGCCCTCGGTAGCTCCGCAGGTCTTACAAATCTTAGGATCAATACAGGTCGCTGCTTTCCAATCGTGTCCAATCGCCTTACCTTCGGTCTCTTTACAGATCCGACAGGTCTTGGGCGTGTCACAGTCAGCATCCAACCATCTGTGCGTATGCTCGGGCTCAAGCTCTTCGATTTCTTCGTCATCTACGACGGGAGTATCTTCCTCGCCGCATGCAAAGAACGTAAGAGCCAACAGCAACACGAGCAAGAGCAACAATGTTTTTTTCATTACACTACTCATATTCTTTTCTCCTTACTACTGAGTATTTTCTAATCTTTATCATTAAATCAAATCAGTTTAATTCAAAATCCCCAAAAAACGGTTTGTGATCTGAAGTATTTTGAATAAACGTATCTTTGATTAAATAACCTGTTTTAAGTTCCGCAAAGGTTCGGTCGTACAAAACGAGATCAATCGCTCCGTTACCGAGATTTGCATTTTTCAGCGTCGTATCTCCTACGGTAGCTTCATAAGTAGCCGAGCCTTCCCCTGCGTTAAAGTCTCCCGTAACAAACAACGATGCGGTGTAATACGTGTCCTGCAGTTCGCGGATCACCTCGTTGACCGCTTGCGCCGCTGCCAGCTGTGCATCGGCATCTTTCGATATCGGATAATGAAGATTCAAAATGATCACCTTTTGAGTGGGATCATCGATCCTCGAAAAGAGCGCCCATTGCCAACGGTGCATCGTATCGTTAAAATTCATGGGATACATCGTGCCCTTTTCTTCCAGCTTCCACACGTTATGGCGGTAAACGATGGGATTCCAATAGGTGTTTTGTGCCATTCCCTCGTATTCTACGAAGGTATATTCGCTCGAGATCATTTTCTTGAGCTCGGTGTGCATCAAGGCATCAACGTAAGTATAGCCTTCCTGCATTTCCTGCAAGCCGATGAAATCGGGCAGATACGCCATCATCATACTACCTTGCAGCTGCACGCGATGCTGCCACGTGATTCCCCTTTTTTCATCAAACTCTTTTCGTCCGTCGGCATCTCCTGCGCAGATGATGTTAGAGGTCATCACGCGGACGTAGGAATCATCATTCTTCGTTACGCAATTTGCCTTGTAGTCGGGCGTTTGGCGAATATTGATCGGAGTCGTTACCTTATCAAGATAAAGCTTATTCAGAGCGCCTCTGGCGTTGGAAGCAACCAGATAATTTTCATAGGCAACGTAAATTTTCGTTCCCTCGCTCTTGATCGCAAACTCACCTTGCTTCAGCGTATCGTAAAGCGCTTGGCTTCCCGCTCGGCTCGTTTTGCCAAACACGATCTCGCACTCCGCCTCCGTCGTAGCATCGGTCACCGTTCTCATCACAAGCCCCGTCTTTGCTCCGATCTCGGAAAGCAGATAGGTTGCCATATAGTGATCGATCGCAGTCATATCCTTTGGAAAAACAATTTTGTATTCCGCAAGATCTCTGCCAAGGATCTTTGGCGTGGTCGTAACGTAATTTTCAAGATTTTCCTCCAAGAAAAAGATCCTTGGATTCGGAACCTTGAACGTCACTCTGCCATGCTCTTTAACAAGATACCGAGCAAGACAACCCGACAAAAACTTTTGCTTTGATGCCGCCACGGCATCCTTGTGATTTCCTGTAATATGAATCTTGATATATTCCGAATTCACCGGACTCAGTCGGGAAAGCTTTCCGTTATAGGTCAGCGTTTCTCCGGGCCCCAACACCTTGCCCAAGGATTCGCCAAGAACGATCTGATTTTTCGAACCGACAGTTTCCTTGTTCGCGCTTTTAACATAAGTAAAGGCAACGCTCGTTCGCCCCTTAAGGTTCTCTGCAAATTCTTCCGCCAACGCATCATATTGCTCAGATGCCGCTACCACAACAAATTGCGGTGCACCGCCCTTGACGAGGTAGGTCCACTCATCTTCGGGGACCTTACTGTCGTCGATCGGATCCTTGGAGTCCTTTCCCTCATCCTCTTCCACGGGAGGTTTTGTCCAACCGCCCACCGTTGGATTATACTGAGACACAGAAGACGAAGAATCCTCCTCTACCGGCGCAGTACATCCCGTTGCCAACAACATCAGCAAAAACAGGAAGAACGCCAAAAATCTTTTTACCATAACATTTATAAAAGCCCTTTTGCTGTAAAACTAAACCGCACAATATGTCAGTTTACTATTCTGCTTATAAAAGTATATCAAATTTTTTTCTTCTTGTCAAGAAACATCAAGAAAAATTCATCTTTTCCGCCTCTTTTCGGCACTTTCCACAATTCGCCTCTCTTTTTTTGGAAAGAACGAACAAAAAGGGGAGCGACATTGTCGCCCCCTTGAAAGTATTTTGTGAATATTACACGTTCTTTTTACGCAAACGCTCTGCCAGATAGTCACAGTTAACGATCTTTTCCATCAGATTGCTTTTAGTATAGAAGTAGTGATTCGATGACTCGTAACCGATCGTCGCATTTCTTGCCATCAGATCCATTGCCTCGTAGGCAAGGCGCTTTTCGTCCTCAAGCACCGATCCATAATTACCCGCGGCACGTCCCGTCGCGATAAATGCGCATTGGTTATACACCCCGCGGAAGGTCACGTTACACGCCTCAGCAACATCGTAAAGCTCGTCAAGATACGGATTTTTCGAGATATCCACTTTTTTGAGAAGCTCAAAGCCTTCGTTCCATTTTTCCGACAGCTTGCGCATCTGATCGACGAAGATCTTCTCGGGGAAGAGATTTCTCCACTTGGTCAGGTCGTCGTAGGGATTGCACACCATCGTCGCTTCCATGCCCGTCGGTTCGGCATACAAGGGATTGGCAGGTGCGCAGGTCTGCGGTGCGTAATATGCCGTACGAACGCAGAACGGATATTCGGAGAACGCCTCAGAGAACAGGTGCAGTGCGCGGCTAAGCGTTGCAACGTCTGCCCCCGCAAAGATCTTTTCGTAGATCTCCGTAAGGCTCGGAATTTCTTTGCCCTTCTCACACATCAGCTTGATCATCTCAAGGATCGGCGAGGGATAACCGCCAAGCGTCCAGGTATACATCAGACTTTCAACATCCCCCGTAGCAAGAATGTCCGAAATATGGCGATAGTGCTGTTCAAATACGGGAATATACGGTACGCTCGAGATCTCCCACGAGTTGTTGGCTTGGATCTTTGCCACCGACTTGTGCCCCGTTTTCGTTGCTTCTTTCCAAAGCTCACGGGAATAGTCGCTCGGACCCTCGATCGAGATCGAATAGTCCTCAACAAAGGTTTCAATTTCCTGAATCTTCTTGGACTGATGATGCTCACTGACGTTCAGAAGCTTCACTTCTTTCGGAAGAAGTCGAACCGTTTCCTTTGCCGTTTCCACGTCCAGCCAGCTCCACGCATACGCCATTACCTCGATCTCGGGATCGACCGAAGAAGCGCCCTCCCAGATCAGCCGATTGACCAGAGCAAAATTCTCAGCATTGGTATGTCCCTTACAATGCGGACAGTTGAGCTCGTCCTGCTCGTGCACGTGGCTCATGCAGTGCGTACGGTTTTCCGACGAAGTGATCGTAAAGAAGCCACCGAGTCCGGGTGCGTTTTTCACAAGAAACGCGACACTCTCGCGCAGATATTTCTGTACCCCCTCGGTGTGGATACAAAGCGAGGTAACACCAAATTCTTCGTGCACTTGACCGCGAATATCGGGACGGTTCTCCAAAAGCTCCGACGGAAGCGCGCGCGGCTCGTTGATGTAAAGATAAAGCTTCATTCCGTAGCGCGCCAGCTTTTCAATGAGATAGCGGACCCCCGCTAAGCGTTGCTCATAGCCTTCGCTCAGCTCGGGTAAAAATTCATACGGTGTCAGCTTGGTCATCACCGCCTGCGTCCAAACTCCGTTGATCCCCATACCCTGATAGGCACGGAGCATTTCCTCGGGGAACGAAACGTCGATCAGCTTCTTATCGAAGAAGGTGTCGCCGTAGAGCGCGCAATATGGATACAAAAAGCGCGTTTTCGTCTTCAATTCGGGCACGTCTCCCGTAGCGATCACCGTCTTTTGGAAGAAATCAAAGGGTTTTACGACAGTTTCGGGCATCTTCTTGTAGATCTCTTTGGTAATGCGTCGAATCTCGGCAGTTCTTCTTTTTCCTTCCTCGTCGAGTTCCTCAACGCGAAGGTGTCCCGAATCCGCCTTGAAGCGTCCGAGCTTATACCACAAAAAATCATCCTCCTGGATGATGAACGCGAGATATTCCATCGTCCAGTCGAGAAGCACGCACATCTGCTCGTAGTCCAGAAGATGCCAACAGTTTCGGATCAGCGTGATATAGCCGCGCGTCCCCCATTCGGGCATTACCTCGACCGAAAGATCGAGTCCCATATCCTCTGCCATCTGAAGCACGACCGACGTTTCGGTCTCAAGCACCTCTGCCATCTTTTCGGGCGTCACGAGCCCCCAATTTCGGTAGATAAAGCACTGTGCTTTCGTCGGAAACCATTCAAAATTCAGGCAAACGCCCTCTCTGATCTCGGGAAGATTAATCATAACAAGCACCTCTGATTTTTGTAAATATTTCTACAAGGAAAATTATACATAAAATTTCAAAGAATGTCAAGGACTTCTTTCAAATATAAAAAAAAAATACAAAAAGAAAATAAAAAAAGACAATCGCCGAAGCCTGCGTCTGCAAGCTTCGGCGATCCAATGCTTTGTTTTAATACGCCATCGTCGTGTAGTATGCGAGGTTGGTCTGGCGGTTGTCGAGACGACCGTACTGAACGACGATCTTCTGCGAGCTCTCCAGCTTCATTGCATACTGCGTCTCAAGCGGTACAACGTAGCCACTCATATGCTCCGGAACGTTCATACGGAAGCACTTTACGCGCTTGGGCTCAACGATCCACTCGATACCCTCATACGCATCTTTATCTGCGAAATAAATGGTGACCTTGATCTTTGCGACCTTGTCAGTATCATTCACGCAGATCACGCTCTCATGTCCCTTGAGCACGCCCTCGCCCTCAGGCGGAAGCTCGCAGTCGGGAATGATCCAATTCTTTTTTCCTACTACGTTTTTCATACTCAGAAGCCCAGCTCAATGATGCCTTTCTTGAGGTAGTCGGTGTAGCTCTCGCAGCCATTTTCCTTGACTGCGATACCCTTTTCCCAACGGCAACCGAAGGTGTCGCAGGAAACGTAAGTGTCGATCTGGAAGGTCATGTTCTTCTCGAGAATGTAGTCGGACGAAGTCTCCATCCAAGGAGCCTCAACCTCGATCATACCCGTTCCGTGGCAAGGTCCGTATACGTAGTTCTTCTCGTAGCCGGCATCCTTGAACATCTGCAGGAACTGCTTCGGAATGACGTCTGCGGGAATACCTGCCTTGATCTGAGACTCGGTCCAGTCGTGCATCTTCAGACAGAACTCAACAAGGTCGCGGCGCTCACCCTCGAGCTTGCCCATACATACAGGCAGACCGATCGCGGGAGAATAACCGTCGATCTTTGCGGAGAGATTCAACTGAACGATGTCGTTCTTTCCGATCACCTTGTAGCTCGAACGCGAGATTGCGTGACGGGTCGAAGCCTCGGAGAATACGTACATAGGAAGTCCCTCGTACTCTGCACCGTGCTCATAGATAACTCTCTGAGCAACGCCAACCATCTGGAGCTCGGTCACACCGGGCTTGAGCGCCTTGATAACCTCGTCGGTTGCGATCTCAACGATACGGAAGCCTTCCTTGATACAAGCAAGCTCGTTCTCAGACTTGATCTGACGGAGCTCGACCATAATGTCGTTGCAACGAACGATTTCAGCGTTCGGATAGGACTCCTTCAGTCCCTCGTAGATCGGAAGGGTGCACTCAACGTAGCTTCCGAGACCGATCTTAATGTTGTCACCCGTAACACCGACTGCCTTGAACGCATCGCGGAAGGTGTCGGGAACGAGCTCGGGGTAAGAGGGGTCAGCCGACTCACGGAATTCGCGAAGAACGAATACCTTGTCGAGCTTACCGAAGTCTCTTGCGAAAATGGTGGACTCGGGACCTGCGAGAAGCGCAGCCTCACCCGTTGCCGAGATCAGCACACCTGCTCTCTCAAACAGCGGCCAGAAGCCCGAAAAATATCTTGCGTTTGCATAGTCGCTCTCGGTCGAGCAAACCAGCATTGCGTCAAGACCTCTTGCGGCGATCAGCTTTGCCGCTCTCTGGATTCTTTCCTGATACTCATGATCCGGAATACAAATTCTTCCCATGGTAATTACCTCACTTTTTCTTATTTTTTCAAAGTTTTCTCACAAAAACTTTAGATTTCATCTCCATTATAATCAATTTTTTACAAAATGTCTTTACAAAATCATCATTTTGTGGTACAATATCGTAAATACTTTTTCTTTTTCGGGAGAGTTTATGGAATTTGTATTAAAACAGTTTAAAGAAGAATTGGTGGTAGAGCAGCTCGCGAACATTCATTATTTTGAATTTACGCCAAGTTACCACACCACAGGCGACCGCCACGAATTTTGCGAGCTTCTTTACGTAGACCGCGGAAGTATTCGAATCGTCTCGGATCACTATACGGGAGAGCTTTGTAAAAATCAACTCATTTTGCACGGAGAAAACCAGCGCCACGCCTTAGTTTGCGACGAAAATATTGCACCAAACATCATAATTATCGGTTTTGAGTGCCATAGCGCGCACATTGATCGACTGACCTATTCCCCCCTGCTTCTTTCGGACGAATTACAGGCGATGCTTGCCGAGATCATCAAAGAAGCTCGTCTCGTTTATATGCCACCCTACGACGTACCAAACGCCAAGGATATGCAAAAGAGAAATGATTTCCCTTTGGGCGCAGATCAGCTCATTAAGGATTATCTTCAAATCTTTCTGCTCAAATGCTTACGTCTGCAAGAAACCATCGAAGATGCTCTTCCCAAAAACGCCGAAGACACCTCGATCTCCGATCTTCCTCAGATCCACGAGATCAAGCGCTACATCGACGACAACTACTGCCACAAGATCAATGTCGAGGAGCTTTGCTTTCTGTTTCACACGAACAAGACCTCGCTTTCCAAGGAGTTCAAGCTGCTTTTCGGACAAACCATCATTGACTATGTCAATACCCTGCGGATCGAGCACGCAAAATCTCTGCTCCGTGAGGGTTCGTACACCTTGACGCAGATCGCCGATGAGCTTGGTCTCTCCTCGGTACACTATCTTTCCGCCCTATTTAAAAAATACGTCCACACGACCCCGACCGAATATATCCATTCCATAAAAAAAACGCTGGATACATAACAAAAGGCGCG
>JAFQPC010000217.1 GCA_017411935.1 Clostridia bacterium
CCGTAGCGGAGGGGTTCGTCGGGGTAGGTGCCGGAACCTTGATCAGCTGAACGGTGGTTTTGATCTCAGGAACTTTTCCGTTTGCCGAATTCGGATAATCGGCAAGTATTTGATTGTGGGAATAACCGTACTCTGAAATTTTGGTCGTGATGTTATAAAGCATCGTTCCTTCGCCATCGAGATCCTCTGTGATATCGCGAATAACGAGCGTCTGTGCCTGATAAGAGAAGGCGGCCAGATATTCGGCAACATTCTCGTAATCGGGGATCTGCAGGAAATAGTTGTAGGCAGCGCTCCAGTCTCTGGCTCTCAGCGAAGTCATTGCCGACGCGTAGATCGAGCTCTTTTCCTTTTCGGTTTTTGAGGATGTTATAGTTGTACTTTCTTCTTGCTCATCTTCCACATTATCGGCGGGAACGTAATATTCGACACCGCAAGAAGCGAATGTGATCAGTAATGTGGAAAGGATCAGAATAATTCCCAATAAGGAAAGAAGTTTCTTCATAATTCAAGCCCTCTTTTTCAGATTTTACAAATTTTAACGTATGATTGATTCATCTATAAATTATGCTTTTGGCATAGATAGACTACAACATATAAATTTTAACATATTCGGCGAGGGATGTCAAGAGGGTTTTAAAATTTTTAACAAAAGCCTCCCTTTTTTACAAGAGAGGCTTTTGCATTTAGTACAATTTGTATTTGAGGCGGAGATTATCGGCGATCATGGGAAATAAATATCACGTCAAAGTAGATCGGAAATTCTCTTAGAAAGAATATCCTTGGTTCCCGGGTGGATATCGTCACTTTCGCAGACGTCTCTTGAGACGACTGTCCTGACATTTGGAATGGTATCCTGTGCTGTCATTTGCGCCTTTTGAATGACCTTCCATGCCTCCGAAGCACGGGATTGACAGTCTGCGATCTGCACCACGATCACCGGAAGCGTCGGATCGAAAAATCCTTCTCTCCAAGAACGAATCAATGCTTCCAGCATCGACAGATAAATCTTTGCCTCACCCTCGCTCGGGTTACTTTCGCCTTGATACCACAACACGGTATTCACCGAAAACGGAAGGATTTTTTTGGTCATACATTCGTACAGATATCCGTCTTTGTTATGCGAATATTTGAAATGATCGATAAACTTTTCGCTGACCTGAAACTCGTCTTTTTTCGCGATCTCCTCGGGAAGCCAAGCCTGTATCACCGAGGCTCCCTGAAAGCATCCAAGGAGTCCGATCTTTCTCCGTTCAGTCGCAAGCGCGGTTGCAATGTGATAGCCGATCGCAGGAAACCATCCCGCGTTTTCTTTCGTCAGGCGTACCCAACCGTCCGCAGAGACTATTTTCTGCGGAATTGGCTGATCGACTGTGTAAAATCGGATATTTTCATTTTCTGCATAGCTTTCAGACGGATACTTTGTCAGCTCAAGGCGGTGCTCCATGTTCGACTGTCCCGACAGAAGATAGACGTCGCCGACCCATACGTCAGATAAAACGATGACCTTTCCGTCGAACTCGATGGGGATATTATACGGTCCACCGTACTCGCAAGGCTCAAATTCGATGAGCCACTTTCCATCGGAGTGAGCACTTTTTTTCTTGTTTCTGAAAGTTACCGATACCGTCCCGTCACCCGTTCCGAAAAAACGGATCGGTTTTCTCGCCTGAAGAACCATATGTGAGGTAAATATAGAGTTTAAAGAAATCATAGTTGCATCCTTTCTATCGTTGCTTCACTTATAGCACATTTTAATAAAAAAGTCAACACAAGGCAAAAAATATGGTAAAAAAGTGCAAGAAAAGAGCAAAAAAATGACTTTCTTAGAATACCGCGATAGTGTAAGTCTTAATAGAGCTTGTATTTCAGTCTAAGATTATCGGCGATCATCGCGATGAACTCGCTATTGGTCGGCTTACCTCGGTTATTCTGAATGGTGTAGCCGAAGTAGGAATTGAGGGTATCGACGTCACCTCTGTCCCACGCGACCTCGATGGCGTGGCGAATGGCGCGCTCGACTCTCGAAGTGGTGGTTTGGTATTTCTTTGCCACTGACGGATAGAGAACCTTTGTGACCGAATTTATCATATCACTGTCACGAATGGTAAGAAGAATTGCCGTGCGGAGATACTGGTATCCCTTAATGTGGGCGGGAACGCCGATCTGATGGATGATACGCGTGACCTGCGTTTCGATGTCTTGCGCGTCGGGTTCTTTCTTTTCGGATTCCTGTTTTTCTGTGATTTTTGGTGCGGCGCGATGGGCAAGCAGCGATTCGATATGTTGGCAGAGACTTTCCATATTATAAGGCTTTAAGAGACAAAGGTCTGCGCCTGCGTGTGCTGCTTCCATAAAAATGCTCTGATTGGAGACCATTGACACGACGATGAACGCGGGCGGAAGATCCTGACCGAAGTGCAGGGATTTGCAGTTGCGAAGAACACCGATGCCGTCGAGCTTGGAAAGCCATACGTCGAGAATGGCGATATCGGGATGGTAGCGTCCGATCTTAATGAGCGCTTCCTCTCCGTTGCTTGCTTCTTCCACATTGCGGTAGCCTGCCCGACGAAGCTCATTGGCGAGTGTCTGCCGTCCTGCCGGATTTTCGTCGGCAATCAGTATTTTTGCGTTATTTTCCATAAATTCCTCCAAATTTCTTTTTGTTTTTCTTCTCAATCGTTCTCTTTTGAGAGGTTTTCTTTGTTTGATATTCATATTTTACCATATTTTGGTAAAAACTTCAAGGTTTTTCCAAAAAATAACAAATAGAAAAATCAACAATATTAAATGGAATAAATTGGTAAAACTGAACAAAGAAAGAAAAAAGAAGGACGGAAAAGGGAAGAACGGGTCGAAAAAAGGGACGAGTTTTTCTTTGGGAAAGAACTTGACAAACCGAAATTCTTGTGGTATACTATTTGAGTGCTAAAAAAGAGCGCGTGGCGCTCAATAGTTAAATATTATCGAGATGCTTCGAGCACGACCGCGCCCGGTGGGCGAGGAAGGGAGTGTGAGAAGGGAAAGAACAAGGAGCATAGGATGCGGCAGCGTCATAGGCGACTATGTTCTTGACCGAGGCGAAGCGCGGAAATTTTACAATTAAATATTATCGGGGTGTGGCTCAGCTTGGTAGAGCGCTTGGTTCGGGACCAAGAGGTCGGGTGTTCGAATCACCTCACTCC
>JAFQPC010000003.1 GCA_017411935.1 Clostridia bacterium
GAGCTCAATATTATCGTCAAGGCAGACGTAGGCGGCTCGGCAGAGGCAGTCAAGCAGTCGCTTGAAAAGATCTCGAACGAAGAGGTCAAGGTTCGCGTTATTCACGCGGCGGCAGGCGGAATCCGTGAGGGTGACGTTATGCTTGCGGCAGCATCGAACGCGATCATCGTCGGCTTTAACGTTCGTCCCGATAAGGGCGCGATCGACAGTGCCGAGAGACAGAACGTCGAGATCCGTACCTACCGCGTCATTTATGACTGTATCAACGAGATCACCGATGCAATGAAGGGTATGCTTGCGCCCGAGTTCCGTGAAAATCTGCTCGGACACGCAGAGGTTCGTCAGACGATCCACGTACCGAACGTCGGAACGATCGCAGGTTCGTACGTTCAGGACGGTAAGGTGTTGCGTTCGGCAATGATCCGTGTCGTCCGTGACGGTGTCGTGATCTTCGAGGATAAGATCTCCTCGCTCAAGAGATTCAAGGACGACGTCAAGGAAGTCGCACAGGGCTACGAATGCGGAATCGGTCTTGACCGTTTCAACGACATCAAGGTCGGCGACGTGCTCGAAGCATATATTATGGAACAGATCGAAAGATGAATTTTTGAAACAGTTCAATGGAACCGCCGCTGAGAGATTCCTCAGCGGCGAATTTCCTTTTTTAGGAGAATTGATGATGAAATACGGAAAAATTTTTTGCTTACTTTTATGCTTGATGATGACCGTCAGTGTGTTCGTTGCCTGTGATTCGGATGATACGCCGATCGACACGCAGCAGACCACGGAAAGTAAAGAAAATGGAGAAAATCCTTCGGGCGTTGAAAAAGATCCTCCCCCCGAATGTGAGCATACGTGGGTAGATGCGAACTGCATTACGCCCAAGACCTGCTCGAAATGTGGTGCAACCAATGGTGAAGCCCTCGGTCACGACGAGATTCCACACGAAGCAAAGACTCCAACCCCTACCGAAATCGGTTGGGATGCTTACGTGACTTGTAGCCGTTGTGATTACACGACCTATCAAGAACTTCCAAAGCTGGGTCCAACCGAAGGCTTGTATTATACATTACTTTCTGACGGTACCTATGAGGTTTCGGTCGGAACGGCAAAGAACGTTGCGAATGTCGTAATTCCTACAACCTATCAGGAAAAAGCGGTCACGAAAATTAAAAGTCGTGCGTTCGAGGGTTGTAGTAGTTTGATGAGTATAACGATTCCCGCCAGCGTTACGAGTATTGGAGGGTATGCGTTCTATGGTTGCAGTAGTTTGACGAATATTACGGTGGATACGAACAATGAAGTATATTTATCCATCGACGGAAATGTTTATACCAAAGACGGGACGATGTTTCTTCAATATGCGGGTGGAAAAGCAGAAACAAATTTTGTGCTTCCCGACGGTGTTACGGGTATTGGCAATGATGCTTTCTCCGGTTGCAGTCGTTTGACGAGCATTACGCTTCCTGATAGCGTTACGAGCATTGGCGAGGGTGCGTTCGAGAAGTGCACAAACTTGAAAAGTGTAGTGATTCCCAACAGTGTTAAGAGTATCGGTAGGAGTGCGTTCCAAATGTGCACTAGCTTGATGAGTGTAACGATCCCCGAAGGTATTACGATCATTGAGGATAATACGTTCACTACTTGCAGCAGTTTGATGAGCATTACGATTCCCGATAGTGTTACGAGCATTGGTCATTATGCCTTCTCTGAATGTAGTAGCCTGACGAGCATTACGATCCCTAATGGTGTTACGAGCTTTGGTGAGGGTGCGTTCGCACGGTGCAGTAGCTTGAAGACCGTTATGCTTTCAAATAGAATTACGAGTATTAGAAAGTATATGTTCATTGATTGTAGCAGCTTGACGGGTGTTACGATTCCCAACGGTGTCACGAGCATTGACTATGCTGCGTTCGATGGTTGTAGTAGTTTGACAAGTATCACAATTCCCAATAGCGTTACGAGTATTGGTGATTATGCCTTCATCGATTGCAGTAGCTTGACGAGCATTACGATCCCTGATGGCGTTGAGAACATTGGCTCTTATGCGTTTACGAACTGCAGTAGCTTGACGAGTGCCGCGATCCTTTACGGTGTTACAAGCATTAGTGATAATGCATTCAAAGGTTGCAGTAGCTTGACGAGTATCACGATTCCCAACAGCGTCACGACTATCGGCAGTAAAGCGTTCTTCGATTGTAGCGAATTGATGAGCGTGACGATTGGCAAAGGAGTTACGATTATAGGCGCTAAAGCGTTTGAATGTTGCTATAGGCTTGTGGAAGTCATAAACCATTCAAATCTTTCTTTTGTGTCGGGAGAGTCTTCTCATGGCTATGTTGCCTATTACGCAAAAGAAGTTCATTCTAAGACGACGAAAATCGTCAACCAAAATGGGTATTTATTTTATCATACTTACGATGGAATAAATTATTTGCTTGGTTATGTTGGTGAGGATACCACGCTGACGTTGCCGGAAAATTACAACGGTCAGCCGTATAAGATTAATCAATATGCCTTTGAGGGATGTAGTAAATTAACAAGTGTAACAATTCCGAATAGTGTCTCTGACATTGGAGGATATGCGTTCAGTGGTTGTAGTAATTTGACGAGCATCACGCTTTCCAATAATATTACGAGTATTGGCAACTGTGCGTTCGCTAATTGTAAGGGTTTGATGAGCGTCACGATTCCCGATAGCGTCACGAGTATTGGTAATCGTGCGTTCAACGCTTGCAGTAGTTTGATAAGCGTCACGATTGGCGAAGGAGTTACGAGTATTGGCGATTATGCGTTTAGTGCTTGTAGTAGTTTAACGAATGTAAGGATTCCTGACGGTGTTACAACGATTGGGGAGCAAGCGTTCTCCTCTTGTAAAAAATTGATGAGCGTTACGCTTGGCGAAGGTGTCACGAGCATTGAAATTAGCGCGTTTGCTCAATGCTATAAGCTGGTAGAAGTTATTAATTATTCGAATCTTTCTTTGACACTTGGAAGTACCTCCAACGGATACGTTGCTTGTTATGCAATAGAGATTCATAAGGGAGAAAGTAAGATTGACGATCAGAACGGATATTTGTTCTATTCTTACGATGAGGTGAATTATTTGTTCGGCTATTCGGGACTCGATACCGCATTGACGCTACCTGAAAATTACAACGGTCAACCGTACGAAATTTATCAATATGCGTTTTATGATTACGATAGTTTGACGAACGTTAAGATTTCCGACAACGTTACGAGCATTGGCAAATCTGCGTTTTATGATTGCGATAGCTTGACGAGCATTGAGATCCCCGACAGCGTCACGAGTATTGGTTGGGGTTCGTTCGAAAATTGCAATAGCTTGACGAGCGTCACAATTGGCAACGGAGTTAAGAGCATTGATAATTTTGCGTTTATGTATGGAAACTTAGCCGATATTTATTTTATGGGAACGGAAGAAGAATGGAATTTAATCAGTAAATCCACGTTAAGTATTCCCAGATATGTAACGATCCACTACAACTTCGGTTCGGACGACACGAAGTTAAAAAACTAAGGAGCTTGATATGAAAAAGATACAGACTTCGGGTGCCCCTGCGGCGATCGGACCTTATACGCAGGCGATCGTGACGGGAGGACTGGTGTTTACCTCGGGGCAGATCGCCATCGATCCTGCCGACGGTCAGGTGCGCGCAACGACCATCGAAGCACAGACCGAGCAGGTTTGCAAAAATCTCTCTGCCGTTCTGACGGCGGCTGGCTCGTCGCTTGACAAGGCGGTCAAGACCACTTGTTTCCTTGCGGATATGGCGGATTTTGCCGCGTTCAACGAGGTGTACGGCAAATATTTTACCTCAAAGCCCGCACGCTCCTGCGTCGCCGCCAAGGCACTGCCCAAGGGTGTGCTCGTTGAGGTCGAGGTCATTGCCGAAATTTAAAAAATCTATTGACAAAGAAGCACTTTCGTGATAGAATAACAACCGAAAAAAGAAAGAACCAAAAGGAGGAGAATCGCGATGCTGATGGCAGTCAACGTAGGAAATGAGCGCATTTCCGTTGGATTTTTTGATGAAAATACCAAAGAGCTTGACTTTCATTTTCAACTTTCTGCCGACCCCGCAAAAACCTCGGATGAGTATTTTTCTTTGATCCGTTCGATCGTTCGGGAAGAAGGTCGCTCGATCTCCTCACTTTCGGGTTCGATCCTTTCTTCAGTTGTTCCGCAACTGACTTCGACGGTGAGTGAAGTGCTCACTCGCCTTGGGAACAAAGAGCCCTTGGTCGTCGGTCCCGGGGTAAAAACGGGATTTCCGATCAAGATCGATTCTCCGTCCGAGCTTGGGGGAGATATCGTAGCCAATGCTTGCGCCGCGCTTGCTTCGATGCAGGGAACTGCTCCTATCGTTATTGTGGACGTGGGAACGGTCACGACGGTATCGGCATTGAATGCAAAGCACGCCTTTCTCGGTTGCTCGATCTTTCCCGGGGTGCAGATCTCGTTTGACGCGTTGCACGGACGGACGGCACAGCTTCCCAACGTGGTACGTTCGATTCCCGAGCACGCGATCGGAAAAAACTCGCAAGAATCAATGCGCGCGGGAGTCGTTCTCGGTCACGCAATGATGATCGACGGCTTTGTGGATCGCTTTGCAAAGGAAATGAAATGCGAGCCGTCCGAGCTTCGTCTTGTTATGACGGGAGATTTCGCTCCTTTGATGCTTCGCGCGTCGCGGTATTCCTTCCGATATGAGGAGCATCTGACCTTGCAGGGACTTTGCGAGCTGTACTGTAATACGGTGCAGGAAAGTAATCACTGATCGATCTCGGCATTTGCCTTGATGATAAAAATTTTAAGCGCCGTACCCACGCGGACGGCAGCATCGGGTGGAAGTCCCGAAAGGAGAAACAAAATGGAAAAAAAGCTTGGCAAGACGGTACGTTTGACCGTACTTGAGACGGAGGTACAGAGATGAAACAAAATCAAAAAGTCCTTCGTATGGTAGAAATGGCGATGCTGATTGCACTCGTCGTGGTATTGCAGATGATCAGCGCCCTGATCCCCCCCATTGCAGGTACGGTATCAATTACGCTGACGCTTGTTCCCGTAGTTGTGGGAGCAATTCTTTTCGGAAAAAAGGGCGGTGCAGTGCTCGGCTTCACCTTTGGCTTGATCGCTCTTATTAACTGCATTACAGGTCTTGATCTTGGCGGCAATATGCTTTGGAATGCCAACCCCATTCTGACCGCACTCATTTGCTTTGTCAAGGGAATTGCCGCAGGCTTCGTTCCCGCCGTTCTCTATGAGGCGGTCCGCGGAAAGAAAGAGCAGGCAAGCAGTGGTAAAAAATATGCGGCGGCAATGGTCGCAGCGCTCTCGGCACCGATCGTCAATACAGGTCTGTTCGTTTGCGGAATGCTGCTTTTCTTTATGGATACGCTTTATGCGTGGGCAGGCGGCACCAATCTTGCTTCGTACATCTTGATCGGACTTGCCGGTGTCAACTTCCTCGTTGAATTTTTGATCAATATCATCCTGACCCCCGCGATCGTTCGTATCGTAGAGGTTGTGAAGAAAAAGATCAACTGAAAGAAAAACAGAAAAAGCCCGACATTGAACAACCACGTTCACTGTCGAGCTTTTTGTTTTATTCATTTATTGCACTTCGCAACGCTTCGGCAATCCTTCGCATCTGCTCTTCGTCCACCTTTTCGACGCGGCGGTCGTAGGTAATAAGACCGTTCGTTTCGTCCTCAATGTCCGAGAGCTGGGTGTAAACAGCGGCAGAGAGTCCGTTTCTGACGGCGGGCACGATCTCGTCAAGATAAAGCTTTTCGAGAGCATCGGTAAAGCTCTTTCGATCGGTAAAGGTGCGGTAGCCATAATTATCCTTGAGATTGAACGAATGTCCCTCAATTTTGTAAGAATATCCGCCGAACTCCGACAAAAAGAGCGCTTTTTCTCCCATCGTCAGCTTGACAGGCTTGAAATAGACGTGACGGCTGTCAAAATCGGTAAAGCTTGGCTTTCCGCGTCTCGGCGCAAACCAACCCGAGGTCGAATCGATCGGACGGGTGTCGTCGAGCTCCTTGAGACGGCGGTAGGCGGTTTCGTGGTCGAACTGTCCCCAACCCTCATTGAAGATCGTCCAAACGATGACCGAGGGGTGGAAAGAGAGCTGTCGAACGGTCGTCTCCATTCCTTCAAGAAAGGCTTGCCTCGTTTCTTTGTCGCGGTGCAGACGCTTGTCGTTTCGCCGTACAAGACCTACCGTGGGAAGTGCGGTGTCACGTAAAAAAGAATAGTCCGAATTGTTGACCATATCCTGAAATACAAGCATTCCGAGGCGGTCACAGTCGTAGTAAAATTGTTCGGGCTCGACCTTGATATGCTTGCGGAGCATATTGAATCCCATTTTCTTGGCAAACAGAATATCCTTTTCATAGCCCGAGGGCTTGGCGGGAAGAAAAATTCCATCGCTGAAATAGCCTTGATCGAGAAGTCCGTGGCAGAAGATCGGTTTTTTGTTCAGACAAAGTCTCTTGTTTTCTATCGTCACGGTACGCAGAGCAAAGTATGAGGAGATCTCGTCCTCGCCGACCGTCAGCGTCAGATCGTAAAGATGAGGGGTTTCGGGGGTCCAAAGGATCGGTTCGGGAATCTCTGCTGTGGCTTGTCCGTCGGTGAAATCCACCGAAACGCCCCCCGCAACAAGTCTTCCCTCGGCAGGAGAGCCGTCATTCATCTCGACAGAGACGGTGGCGGAAGTCAATGTTGTACGGACGGAGATCTCTTTGATATAACGTTTCGGAACACTTTCGAGCCATACCGTTTGCCAAATTCCCGAGATCGGCGTGTACCACATACCGCCGCGCTTGGATTTTTGCTTTCCGTAGGGAAGAATTTTGGTTTCGAGTTCATCGGTGACAAAAATTTCTAAAATATTTTTTTCTTCGAGCGCATCGGTCACGTCAACCGTAAATCGGTCGTAACCGCCTCGATGTGTACCGAGAATCTTTCCGTTTAACAGCACTGTGGCGATCTGATCGGCGGCATCAATATGCAAAAGCACGCGCCCACGGGAAAATCCTTCGGGGAGCGAAAATTCTTTGCGATAACAAAGGGTTGCTTTCTCAGAGATCGTTCGTCCAATTCCCGAAAGAGGAGACTCGGGCACAAAGGGAACGAGAATTTTTTCATCATAACGGGGGGGATGACGGTCTTCGACGACCGAAAAATCCCAAAGTCCGTTCAGACAAAGAAAGGAATCCCGCCGAAGATGCGGACGCGGATAGACGCTCCACGGCGTGGGAGGCGGCGAGGACAGAAACTGTTCGCCATCGGGAGTCGTAAGCTGTACGATTTTCGTTTTTTGCTGCATTGCAATAGCCTCTTTTCACGTGATAAAAAAATTATACCATAGTTTTAGGTCATCGTCAAGGCGGGAATTTTGAAAAAGCGCTTGAAAAAAATTCGGTTTTATGTTATAACATAAGTAGTAAAGAAAAAGGAGAATCCAAATGTTTACGATTTATGTGAAATTTGAATGTTACGAGGGAAAGCGCGAGGCGTTTGTCAGACGGGTAAGAGAACAGGGGATCCTTGATGCAATCCGTTCCGAGGACGGGTGTCACCGTTATGACTATTATTTTTCCGAAGAAAATAAAAACGAGCTTCTTTTGCTCGAAGCTTGGGAGACAAAGCACCATCAAGAGGTACATATGACCCAGCCGCATATGGAAGTGCTTCGATCGCTCAATGCAGAGCATATTGTTTCGGCAACATTGGGAGAGTACGAAGTAAAATAAAAAGCTCGGTTTTTTCAAGCTTTTTTTGTGAAAAGTGTTTACAAATGAGAAAAGTTATGGTATAATTATTCTGTTATATCTAATATTATGGAATTTTTTTTGGAGGAAAAAACGAAATGAAAAAATTCACGAAAATTTTGTCCTTGGCTTTGTGTCTTCTGATGACGTTGAGCCTTTTGCTCTCCTGTAATTCGAAGAAGGAAGAGACAAACAATAATAATACAGATTCCGATACTCTTGCACAAACACTGGAGGGAGATTTCTACGACGAGAAAGGACTCTACTACGTATCCTTGGATGCGTCGAAGAAAACCTGCGAGGTCTCTGTTGGCAGAGCAACCGACGTAAAGAAAATCGAAATTCCCGCAACCTATAACGGATATACGGTAACGAATATTGCTCAGGCAGGATTTGCCAACTGTGAAAAGCTGGAAAGCATCACGATTCCCGCATCGGTAGAGGTCATTGAAGATCTTGCATTCCAGAATTCTACGAACTTGGCAGAGATTAAGCTTGCGAACAATGCGAAGCTGAAGAAGATCGGTTACGGTGTTTTCAAGAACACGGCATATTATGCAAACGAAAAGCAGGGCGATACCTTCTATTTCGGCAAATATTTTATCGAGGCAGATAAGACCGTTACTTCTTGTGAGATCAAAGACGGAACCAAGTTTATTTCGGGTTATGCGTTCTCTAATTGCACGGCATTAACAACGGTAACGATCCCCGCCAGCGTAAAGTACATCGATTCCTTTGCATTTAATAATTGCAAGGCTTTGAAGAGAGTAAATATCAGCGATTTGAAGGCTTGGTGTTCGATCGAATTTGCTGACCACTCGGTCAATCCTTTGTCGATGATCGCCATCGCAAGTAAAGACAACGTGAACGGACTTTATTTGAATGGTTCGTTGGTAACGGTTCTGAACATTTCTTCGAATATTACGACGATCAGCGATTATGCGTTCTACGGATATAAGGGCTTGGCAGAAATTCATTTCTCCACGGCAATCAAAACGATTGGTAACGGCGCATTCGGAGATCTGAACTTGAATTCCCTAATTGTAACGGAAACCGATGATAAGACCGGAGAATCGTATCAGGTACAATATTATAAGGTCTTCTTTGCCGGTAACCAGAACGATTGGAAGAATGTAAAGAAAACCGGTGCAGGTCTTCCCGGTAACGATCACATCGACTTTGCAAAGTAAAAACAAAAATATGGCGGCAGTTCATTTTGAACTGCCGCCTCATTTTTATTATTTTATTTTACCGATTCTTTTGCCGCGGTCAGCGTATTTTGCATCAGCATTGTGATGGTCATAGGACCGACGCCACCGGGGACGGGAGTAATATAAGATGCCTTGGGGGCAACCGATTCGAAATCAACGTCACCTGTCAGCTTTCCGTCGGCACGGCGGTTCATTCCAACGTCGATGACGACCGCGCCTTCTTTCACCATATCCCCCGTAAAGAAGTCTGCCTTTCCGATCGCCGCGACGAGAATGTCGGCTCTGCGGCAAACCTCAGCGAGATTTTTCGTTCGGCTGTGACAAACCGTAACGGTGCCGTTGGCGTGAAGCAGGAGCATTGCCTGCGGCTTTCCAACAATGTTGGAGCGTCCGACCACGACACATTCCTTGCCCGAAATTTCGATCCCGCTACGTGCAAGCAGCGCCATCACGCCTGCGGGGGTGCAGGGAAGAAAGGAGTAGTCTCCGATCATAATGCGTCCGACATTCGTAGGGTGGAAGGCATCGACATCCTTTTTCGGATCGATGCGCAAAATGACTTCATTTTCATCGAGATGCTTGGGCAGAGGAAGCTGACAGAGAATGCCGTGGATGGCGGGGTCAGCATTGAGCTTGTCTACGAGCGCGTTGAGCTCATCCTGCGTCGTGTTGTGAGGGAGCTCATAGGCTTCGGAATAGAAGCCGACTTCTTCGCATGCGCGACGCTTGTTCCTGACATAGACCTGCGAGGCGGGATCTTCTCCGACGATGATCACGGCAAGTCCGGGACGAAAGCCGTGTTGCCCAAAAAATGCTTCGGTTTCTTCTTTGATCTCTGCGCGGATCGCTGCCGAGATCGCTTTTCCATCAATAATGTTTGCCATAATAAAAGTTCCTTTTTGTTTATTCTTTTTGTTCTTTTGAATCTGTTTGTTCTGTGGAAGATTCGGTCGTTTCTTCCGAGGAGATCTTTTTCGGTTTGGTGGTACGAAGACGGGTGAGCTTTTCATAGGTCGGACGGTAATCGGCTTGATCCAATACCGCACGACGCGCTTTGAGCAGATTGACGATGAGCAACGTTCCGCCAATGACGAAGCACAGGAAGCCGACGATCTGCGAGATACGGAAGACACCGACGTAGAGACTGTCGGTGCGAAGTCCTTCAATCAACATTCTGCCAAAGCCGTACCAGGTAATATACATCAGAACGACCTGACCGTCAAATTTTTTCTTTTTATAAAGTGCGTTAATGATGAGAAATCCGACGAGATTCCAAACCGATTCGTAGAGGAAGGTCGGGTGGAAATAAAACATCGTGGAATAACTCTTGATATTGGGAAGAAGTCCCATGCGGAGAAAATAGAAAATATTTCCTTCTTCTACGACCGCACCGTAGGCTTCTCCGTTGAAGAAGTTGCCCCATCTGCCAAGGATCTGTCCGATCATTACGGCAGGTGCTACGGCATCCAGCATTTTTACAACGTTGATTTTTTTCACACGGCAGACGATAAAGATCGTGATTGCCCCCGCGATGATCGCACCGTAAATCGCGAGACCGCCATTCCATATCGCAATTGCTTCTTTGAGACTGTGATATTGATCCAGCGAGGTCAAAACGTAGTACAGACGCGCGCCGATGATCGCAAAGATCACAGTGAAGAGAGCGATGTCAAGAAGATCGTCAAAGACGATTCCTTCCTGCTTGGCTCGGAAGGAACAGTAGAGAAAAGCAAGAACAATGCCAAGGGTGATGATCAGTCCGTACCAGCGAACCTCAAGTCCGCCAAAGATCGGAACGGTAAAGGCAACGGGATCGACGGAAAAAGTGCCGATGCCAAGCCCCGGAAAAGACATAGTAACCATAGTATTCTCCTTATGAGTCTATTATTTCAAAGGGTAAATTACCGAAAGAGAGATCATTTCTTCGTCAAAAGAGTGATCAAAAAGCTCACAGACATCGTCGAAATTAACCTCATCTAAAATTTCCGCATAGGAAAGAAGCTCCGAATCCTCACAAATGAAAGAGAAAAGATTGTTGGCAATGCTGTCGGTCGAATCAAAGGATTTGACAAATTCAGCATACATCACACGTTTTCCTCGCGCAAAGTCCTCACGGGAGAGCCCCGTCGTTTGAATGCGCGCAATATGCTTCTTGATCTCGTCAAGGACGAGCTTCGGATCGTCGGCTTCGCCAGCGAGCGAATTGTAAGCGCTCGATTCGGAGATCGTATACCCGTAAGAGAGCGCAGGGGAGATCAGATCGCGATCGAGCAGGTCGTTGTAGATCTCTCCCGCACGGGAGAAGAGCATCTCATCGAGGATCGCCATTGTGGCATCCTTTTTTTGACGCGCCCGTCCGTCGGAAGGAATATTGGTGTCTTTGATACCAATATTAAAGAGAGGCTTTGAAACCTGCATCCGTTGCTCGCGGTAAGCATCAAGCACTTCGGGCGGCTCTTGCTCGTTTTCGTTTTCACAGAAGACTGAAAGTTCTTCTTTCGGAACGGTCGGCAGTACCTCGTCGACAATGCGAAGCACCTCTTCGTCGCTGACGTTTCCGCAAATGACGAGCGCCATATTGGAGAGACGGTAAAAGGTGTGATAGCACTGATAGAGAAGCTCTGCTGTGATCTCGGAAATCGACGCTACCGAACCGCAGATGTTCCTTCGGATGCTGTGCGTGTGATACATCGCCTCGAGCATTCCGTAAAAACAACGGTCGGAGGGGTTGTCGTCGTACATTCGGATTTCCTCGGAAATAATTCCCACTTCCGAGGCAACCGATTCGGGGGTAAAATAAGGGTGAGTAACAAAGCTCAGAAGCTCTCGGAGCGAATCATCAAAGCGTTCGGTACAGCTGAACAGATAGCAGGTTTTGTTAAACGAGGTATAGGCGTTGGCATCTGCACCGTATTCGGAAAAACGCTCAAAGGCATCGCTGCCGTCCTCGGCAGTGAAGAGCTTGTGCTCCAAAAAATGAGCGATCCCGTCGGGAACGGTCGTCATTGGGGAAGATTCGTCGGTTCTGAAACGGTTATGGATCGAACCGTACTTCGTGCCAAAGATGGCATAGGTCGCGGTCATTTTTTTAGGGAAGATGTAAACATCAAGTCCGCTTGCGTGCTTCCATACGCGATATTCTTCGCCCAAAAGAGCGCTGCGGTGGGTCATAGAAAGAGAAAAATTATTCATCACTATCCTCCGTGTCCCCGCCGATGCCTTCGACAAAAAATACCGTATCGCAAATCACACGATTCGCCAAGGAGACGATCTCCTCGGGTGTTACGCGCGAGAGCGCAAGACAGGATTCTTCAACGGTTTCGGACAAACCGAAAAGCTCACGTGTTCCGTAAAAGGATTGAAGCTCAAAGGGGTTGTCGTAAAGCTGTCGATAGGAATTTTCCAAGGACTTCTTTGCCGCGTGAAATTCGGCATCGCTGATCTTTCCGTCGCGGATCTCCTGCATTTGCGCCAGAATGGCTTGTTCGGCAATGTCTCGGTTTTTGGATTCAATACCGCTGTGAAGCGTGATGATCCCGCTGTAACGGTGATAAGACGAGGAGCAGTAGTAGCAAAGGCTCATCTTTTCTCTGACGTTCATAAAGAGCTTGGATGCGGGAGATGCACCGAAAATCTCATTCAGCATCATCGCGGCATAAATTTCATTGGCGTTGGAGATGGCGGATACTCCCGTGCGGAATCCGAGAGAAAGCTTGCCTTGCGCGACGGGCATCTGCTCCGATGCTCGGCAGTTGCCCACACTTTCTTGCGCGACGGGAAGAAGCAACGGCAATGGCGTGGTTTTGGGCAGAAAATCAAAGTGTTTTTTGATTTGTTCTGCAATGGTATCGGTAGAAAGCGTACCTACGTAAAAGACCTGCCATACAGCATTTTGCAAAAGATCGCGGTAAGCGGCGGTCAAGGAATGTTCGTCCTTGTGTGAAAGAAGCTCTTGCAATTGCTTGACGGTGGCATATTCGGGGTCATCTCGGTGCATCAGCTCTGCCAAGCGAGCTGCGGCATAAAGCTTTGTGTTGTTGATCTCAGATCGCAGGGCATCCTGCGTAAAGCGGATCTCCTGCGCGACAAGAGAGGGATCAAAAGCGCCGTCGGGAAGTCTTGGATGCAGGATCATCTGCGAAAGGACTTCGATCACCCCCTCGGTGATGTTCGTTCCGTCGATGGCATAGCGGTCGTCGAGCATCTCAGCACCGAAGACCAAAGAAATATTTTTTCCGATCCTTTGCGTACGGATCTCGACGCAGGAAGCATAAAGATCATCGAGACGGCGGTTGATCGCCGCCATCGTGGGATAACGCTCGGTTCCGCGCCGAAGAATGCCCGAAAGGAGCATTGAATCCGCTGAGCGATGTAAGGTTTGGGGGATCGTCAAAGTGACGGTCAGAACGCCCGTTTTGAAACGGTCGGTTTGAATACAGGATAAATTGAGGTGGTCCGAGACCTTCTGTTTGGTAACAGTCATCGCGCCTCCTAAAGCTACAAATTATTATTATATTATTATACTACAAGCGCAGTTTTTTTTCAATATCTTATTTGTGAATTTTCAAAAAGGAAAAAATATAAAAAAAGATGGAAAATTTTCAAAAAAGCTATTGACAAGCGCTCTTTGAATATGGTATAATATACTGCCGCTTAGTGTCGGGCTCTTTTAAGTGCGTTTTGCGCCGCCCGGAATAGCGAGTCTAAAAAGAAAGAGAGGTGCTTTTCGTGTACGCAATTATTGAAACAGGCGGAAAGCAGTACAAGGTTTGCGAGGGCGACATCGTATTTATTGAGAAGCTCGACGTAAACGAAGGCGATACGGTTACTTTTGACCGTGTCAAGGCAGTATCGGTAGGTAGTGAGTTCAAGGTAGGCGCTCCTACGGTAGAAGGTGCAGTCGTAACTGCAAAGGTTGTTGCCAACGGTAAGGGCAAGAAAATTTATGTAATGAAGTACAAGTCCAAGAAGAACGAAAAGAAAAAGATCGGTCACAGACAGCCTTACACCAAGGTTCAGATCGAGTCTATTCAGGGCTAATCGTCTGAAATGACAAAAATCGTTTTTTTCAGAAGCGGTGGTGTGTACTACGGCTTTGAGGAGCACGGTCACTCGGGATATGCCGAAGCAGGGGACGACGTTCTTTGTGCGGCGCTTTCCGCAATGACGATGCTGATCATCAACACGATCGAGGTGGCATATGCTTCCGATGTGGAGTATACCATCGACGAGGGTGCTACTCATATTATGGTGCGCGCGAAAGCGGCGTTGCCTGAATTTGAGGAGGACGAAAGAAAGCGTTACGCAGTGTCGGGACTCTTTCTGTCGTATTATTATCAGCTCAACGATCTTCTTGAAGAGTATTACGATTATCTCGATGTCGAGGTCAAGGACGTAGATTATCTTTGATCGCTTTTGAATCGCAATTTTCAAATGGTACAAAATTACATTGATTAGGAGGAACGCATAATGTTGAAGCTCAGTTTACAGTTCTTTGCTCATAAAAAGGGTGTCGGTTCTACCAAGAACGGACGTGACAGTGAGTCTAAGCGCCTTGGCGTAAAGAAGGCAGACGGACAGGCTGTTCTTGCCGGCAACATCATCGTAAGACAGAGAGGAACTTCGATCCATCCCGGTAACAACGTTGGAATCGGTAAGGACGATACTCTGTTTGCGCTGATCGACGGTAAGGTTAAGTTCGAGCAGAAGACCAAGGATAAGAAGCAGGTTAGCGTATACGCTGACTAAGGCTTTCCAAAAAAAGACGGTTACGAATTTCGTAACCGTCTTTTTTTATTCATCTTCCAAAGTTGAGGTCCAATAACGGCCGCCGTGCTCACGGCAATAGGTTTCAATTTTCGGATCTTCGCCAAAGCCCACAAATGGAACACCGGAAGATCGAGCAAAGATCAAGGCGTGCAAGCGCATACTTGCCACACCTTGGCTTTGCTTCATCAGACCTACAAGATCGCTCTCGGAAAGCCCGCAAGCCATACGTCCGCCGAATTTTGTGGCGAGCTTTTGACATAGAAATGAGTCTTCCTTGGGAAACATCGGAATGAACAGAGGAAATAACTCTTTTTTTCGCAAGCGTCCCAACCACCATGAAAAAATTCGGATTTGACCGCTCTTTTCGCTTCCGCGGGGGGTAACGATCACGTAAGGACGAGGAACACCGTTCTTTTGCAGCAAACGGTAGCGATGCAGAAGAAAAGAGATACGGTCATCGGTAGAAGCTCGTGAATTCTCCGCAAGATCGGCTTCGTAGAGAATTTCGGTATTTGGGGGGCAAAGCTCTTTGGCAAGGCAGAGCGAGCTTTGATCGCGAAGCGCGATGTGGGTGCAATGACGAAGTGCACGGGAAATCATTTTGCGGGCAAGCCGAGAGCGAGGGGGCGACAATCCGTTTGCCCAAAGCTCGGTGGAGACACCGTGACGTTGCGCATAACGTAAAAGAAAAACGTAATAGCAAAGGGAACGAAGGCTCGTCCGATCCTGCAAGAGCGTTCCTCCGCCAAAGACCAGCTTTTTGGCGTGGCGAATCGTTCGCAAGACGAAGAACGGACGGCTTCTCCGAAGACAGAGAATGCCAAAAAGCGGTTCGTCCCGCTTACCGTGCGCGGTCAGGGCGCAAAAAGAGGAGTGGGGCATTTCGCGGCGGACCCGTTCGACGGCAGCACGGAGAAGCGCGTGATCTCCCGTGTTTCCGTAGCCGTAATAACCGCAAAGCACAATCTCTCCGCCGCGCATTTGCCATTCTTTTAATACCTTATGATAGACAGCAAGCGTTTGGTCGGTGATCGTTTCGATATCGTAACAATCTCGGACGTCTTGAGCGAGCTGCGAGGTCAGTGCTTTTCGTTCTTCATTTGACATCCTCAATGATGATACAATGGCATTATAGAGCGATGATTCCGTTAATTTGTCATTTCCGCGACAACAAAAATTACTTGTCTTGGCTTGTCCGAGGTGGTTAGGCAAAAGTAAACCGCCAAATCCCTCGTTTCCCGCAAGAATGACGGGAGTGCCGCACGCCATTGCTTCGAGGGCAACGCGAGAGACACCGATCACGGTGTGAGCGCGCCGATATTCATCTCGTACGTCAGAAAGATGCCCCAATAAAAACAGAAAAGGATGTTTTTCTTCTCGGTTGATCTTTTTTGCTTCTTTTTGCAACTGCGCAAGTTCTGACCCGCCCCCAACCACTGCAATTTGGAGATCGCGAAACTTTTCTTTGAGTTTCGGAGCAAGACGACAAAGCAAAAAAGCAA
>JAFQPC010000030.1 GCA_017411935.1 Clostridia bacterium
AACCGTGAAGTTGATGACAATAAACTCGTCGGGGTATACGATGTTGGCTCCGTAGAGGTGCATGCCCTTGACGGCATCGGCAAAGCGCTTTTCGGGGCGGTATGCCTCGACCTCGGAGAGCTGCTCGGCAAACGCGATGGCGCGCTTGGTACGCAGGAAGCACTTCGAATTGACCATCAGACCGTCACGCTCGGCAACGACATTGCCCGAAACGAAGATCTGACAGCCCGCAATGCTTCCGAGATAGCCGTTATGGAGTGCGGCGGAATTGTCGGTGTCGAGCTTGATCTGTGCCTGAAGCAGAACCGTAGCAACGTAGGGCGAGACCTCAAGGACAACGTCGCTGAAATCGGTCACGCCGTTTTCTGCCAATCTCTGACGTGCGCGAAGAACTTCTTCCAGGGCAGACGCGGAGTTGAAGTCACAGGTGTGCTTCATTGCTACCTTGTCGTGGAGAGAGAAGATGTATCGGTCTGCCTCGTTTGCCAGCGTGTCGGCGGCAACCTTCATCGCGGCGTCCATCAGCTTGGGGCTGCACTGTGCGCGGTCGATGTCGTCGATCTGGAAGTTGAAGTATTTTGCGCGGTCGATCTTCAGCTCGCGAACGGTGTCCGAGAGCGTCTGGGGCGCGGACATATCGGTGTCCTTGGTGTAGTCACCCACGGTGACGTCGCCGACACCGCAGATCTTGACGACCGAGCCCTTCTGGGTGATGTCGCCCTCAAAATCGCGGTTACAGTTGGCAACGGCGATGTACTTCTTGTCGAGTGCCTGATACAGATTTTCGCTCCATACGGTAGGGATAAAGTTGGTAATAGCCATAGTGAATAATTCCTTTCTTTTTTGAAAAATTTAAAATTTTAATTGGGGGCACTCAGTTAGTGCCAGCGTTTCATCGACGCGCGAATTTTTTGGTAATTCTCGCGTACCTCGTGCGCGGACATCGCGCGGACCTCTTCGGGAGAGTAGTATTCGGGGGCGGCGTTCGTTCCCGCGCGCCCTGCCGAGAGCGAAGCGTTACGGCGGTTCACTTCCTCGGCTTTGATACGGAGCTTCAGCTCCTCGCGAAGCTCGGAGAGTTCACTGCGGAGCGAGGCGATCTCTGAGAGCAGAGGGTCGTCGGCAGGAGCTTCGGGGTCGTGGGAGAGGGGGGCTTCTTCGATTTCTTCCATCGGAAGCATTTCTTCATTCATTGGGATCTTCCTCACTTTCTGTCAAAATGTTTTCCTTTGCCTCAAGTTCTTCCAGCAGTGCCTGACGGTCGCAGATCAGTCCCGAGGGCAGACGGCGGACGTAGGCGTCGGCGGAGAGATAGCCCAACTCGAAGAGCTTGTCGAGCATATTCTGCGCGCTTGCCGCCGTGTAGCGGCTCAGCTCGGCAACGTCAACTCTCGCGTGCAGAAATCCGCGTTTGAGAAGCTCGAAATCCACGGCTTCGGCACACATGCCGTCCTTTGTGTGATAGGGAACGAGACGTTCGGAAGGGTAGTAGGCGCACATCATATCCGCCCAGATGTTCGCCAGATCCTCGATGCAGGCATAGAATGCGCTGCGGATCTGTTCGAGTGGGATACGCGAGGTCTCTTGCAGGGCAAGGATCGCGCTGGTGTTGCTCGCTTCGGTATTGCCGAGCGCCGATTCGGTCGCACCCATCATTTCCTTGGTGACCTCGATCGCGCTCTCAATGAGCTGCATATAGCCCGTTTGCATCTCGCCCACACCGACGACCGAAACGGCGTCCGCAATGTTTCCGCCACCGACGGCGGCAATTGCCTCGCCGACCTCGTTGCTCCATTCGGGAATTTTGGATTGATCGTAAACGATCTTGGAAAACGCGGTGTTGGTCATATGTTTCATTGCCATTGCGTAGGCGCGATTGATGAATTTTTGGTTGGGGATCAGATGAGTGATGGGAGAGGTACCGTGAAAGCTGTTTTTGGTCGCCTGCCAATTGAAATATGCGACGGGGTAGCGGCGGCAATCGGTACGGGCACGGCGAATGAGGCATTCGCGCGTCGATTTTTCAAATACGACACGTCCGTCTTCGCGCCAGAATTTGACGAGATAGGTCGCCTTGGCTTCGTCCTCGCCGTCAAGCTCATATTGCGCCATCGCGCCGCTTTGATCGGAAACGTCGGAATCGGGGACGATCTTGAGAAGATCGTCTTCCGAGATCCCCGCCTCGCGCGCTTCGGCGCGCAGAGAGGCGACCGAGGCGCGTCCCGCGAGAATGAGGTAGTCCTGACTTTGCAGGTCAGCGCGGTTGACGTCGGCGACGAACAGATTTACGTTGTCGATGACCTCGGTCACGATGTCGCCGCAAAAGAGCTGAGGATTTTTGAGGGAAGGATCCCAATAGCAGTAGAGTACGCCGTCGCCCGTAATGGCGGCATCGGTCAGAAGCTTTAAGAGCTTGCGCTCCATCGAGCATTCTTCCCAGCGGTACGCCGCGTTTGAGGAGAGGACCTCAAGTCCTGCGCGCAAGCGTTTTTCATCTTCGGTGCCGCGAAGGAAGGGAAGATTTTCATCGGTGTAGCGGATCTCGAGATTGCCTGCCGCCACCGAGCAGATGAGGTAGTCGATCACACGGCGAATGACGTTGAAAACGGGACGCGGCAGGTCTCCCCCCTCGCCGTTCTGCCATTGATCGCCGCGGTAGAAGCGTTCGTTCTGGCGGATCGTTTCGTAAAGACCGATGCGCCGTTTGTATTCCTTGCCGGCTTCATATTGCTTCCAAGCCTTGAGGATCGAATTGGATGGGGTCATAATATTCCTTTCTTTGGGTGATTTGTAGGGTAGTGGGTCAGTGCGCCGTCAGTGACAGCGAATGAATGACGGGGAGATACTGACCGTTGTGGGATAGTTCGAACGTGGCGTTTTGGAAGCGTCCCGATCGCATTCGCGCTGTCAGCGAGGCGTGTTCACGGTTCAAAACATCGGTGATCGTATGAGAAAGATTTTCTCCCGTATCGGTGGTGACGCTCAGCGTGAGAAAGCCGGTGTCAAGATCGCCGCAAAACGAAAATTCCGAAAGATTTTTCTTTGCATCCGTTCCAAAGTCAAACGATGCGCTTTCATAGACGGCGGAGATCAGCTTGATGCCGCCGTCGAGATCGAGGTCAAAGGAGAGTGTCGGATCAAAGATGCTGACCGTGTCGTCCGCAAAAAATCCGATCTGCCCGTCGGCATCAAAGAATCGCTCGGCGGTGATCCCATGAAAGCAAAACCATTCTTGGCGCTTTCTTGCACAGATCCAAAGCTCTTTTCGCTTGGGAAGATTGAGCAGAAGCTCATCGCGCATCGAATCGTAAAAGAGGGTGGCGGTGCTCAGGTCGTCGGTGGTAAGGAAGAAATCGAGAGCTTTCGAAATGCGTACCGTATCTCGGTGGGTCAGGGCAGGGTCAGGGCTCTCCCAACGATACAGTCCGTGTCGACCGACGGTGATCGGGTCGTTCTGCACCAAGAGCGCGCCCGTGGGGGAAAGGCAACCGAGCTCCGAGTTGATCAGAACACTCGGAAGCGGGGTGTGCCCGGTGGAATCGCCCCCGGCAAGCCAGGTATCTTTCTCCGTGAAGATCAAAAGATTGTCCTTGTGCCGAAGCACGTTTTGGATGGGGAGACGTTGTTCGGGAATACGGAATTCGTTTCCCTCGGGAAGATAGAGCGGATCGGAATCGTATATGCGGCATGCCTTATCGAGATCTGCCGGCGCGACGTGCTCCGAGCAAAAGATGGTGTCGGATCGCGTTCCGCCGAAAAAGAAATTACGGCTTTTCTCGGCAGAGCCGAAGAAGACAGTGCCTCGAACGCTGGAAAAAAGGTCGCGAAGATTGCCATGATCGGTCTCCACCGTCAGATAGACTTCGAGGCGGTCGTCTGCGGCAAGCTCGGAGACGGTGATCGTGTTGAATTCCTTGTTGTGGGAAAACTCCTCGGAGGTAAGACGAACCCCGTTGCGCCAGATGGCTTCGACCGATTTGATGATTTTGGGAAC
>JAFQPC010000031.1 GCA_017411935.1 Clostridia bacterium
GAGCAGCAGCTCCGCGAGGTTCACATTAAGGTCAGAGACTGATCAAAGGAGTTTATATATGAAAATGGATAGAGAAATCCTCAGACGTCTGGAACTGCTCAACCAGCTCCGTCTGACCGAGGAAGAAAAGGAAAGCGTCCTTGCCTTCTTCGAGGAAAGATCGGCAGATCTTTCTAAATTGGAAGAAATCGACACCGCAGAGGTCGAGCGTATGGTGCATGTCATGCCCGTGCTCACCGTCGTCCGCGAGGACGTCGTTGACCAAAAGTTTGCGCGCGAAGATCTGCAAGCAGGCGCACCTGAGACCGACGAGGGCTATTGGTGCGTTCCCAAGGTCGTAGAATAAGAAAGGAGATAAAACAATGAACGAAATGAACAAACGAATCGTTGTTGACGATATGCTCCTGACCACCGACGCGCCCACGACCGCAGGCTCGAAAATGCTCGACGGCTATATGAGCTTGCTTGAAGCAGAGGCGCTCACGCGCGCCAAAGCCGCAGAATATACGATCGGGGGAAAAGCCGACGTCGGAGAATTTTCCTTTGACCTTCTTGGTGAGACCTCGTACCGCGGTGCGATCGTTCAGAACGGCGTACTCAAAAACGCCTCTGCCGAGATCGTCGCTTCGGGCGATGCGCTTGCCGCACTCTGCCTTGATGTCAACGGTACGCCCCGACGTGCCGCCGCGCAGTACGCGCTTGTCAGCGTCAAGCCGACCTACGGAAGAGTTTCGCGCTACGGAACAATTCCCGTAGCTTGCTCGGGAGAAACGGTCAGCGTCCTCGCAAAGACCGCAGGCGACTGCCGTGCTCTGCTCGATGCCATCGCAGGTCACGACGACAAGGACGGAACGAGTCTGCCCGAGGAGCTTTGCAACAAAGTGTCCGAAGCAGTCCCCGTTCGCCGTGTTGCTCTGCTGAAAAACTTCCAAGCAGATGCTACCGTCACCGAAAAGATCGACGCTGCCATCAAGGAATTTACAACCAATGGCATCGAGGTGGTCGAGATCGACAATGAGATCTTCGCCGCAGCACGTACCGCTTGGAACGTCCTGATGTGCGCAGAGCTCTGTAACAACGTCTCGCGCTATGACGGTGTCAAATACGGCTACCGTGCCGAGAATTTCTCGGGCATCGACGAGCTCTACACCAACAGCCGCACCGAGGCTTTCGGCGAGCTTCTCAAGACCGCTATTCTCTTCGGCTCGGAGACCCTCTCGACCGAGAATTATATGAAAGTTTACGACAAGTGCCTGCGCACGCGCCGCGTCGTTTGCGAAGAATTTGCAAAGATCTTCTCAGACTTTGACGCGCTGCTCCTGCCCGCTTGCTCGACAATGACCTACACCGAGAAAGCCATCGCGGAAAATAAGCATTTTGTCTTCGAAGAAAACCTCTATACCGCCCCCGCTTCGATCACGGGTCTTCCCGCCGTCGTGGCAGGTGGCGTACAGCTCGTCGGCAAAGCTTTCTCCGAGAATGCGCTGCTCGACGTGGCAAAGATTTTAACGAAGGAGGCAAACTGAGATGAGATACGAGACCGTCATCGGACTGGAAGTTCACGTAGAGCTTGCCACCAACTCCAAGATCTTTTGCTCCTGCTCAGCACACTCCTTTGGTGCCGACCCCAACTCTCACGTCTGTCCCGCGTGCTGTGGTATGCCCGGAATGCTCCCCGTGGTCAACAAACGCGTGGTCGATTTCGGTATGAAGGCAGGTTTGATGCTGAACTGTGACATCAATCGCACCACCACCTTCGATAAGAAGAGCTACTACTACCCCGATCTTCCCGCCGCTTACCAAACGACGCAGTGGTTCGCTCCTGTCGCCGTCAACGGTGTCGTCGAGATCGAGACCTCGAAGGGCAAAAAGAAGGTCAGAATCAAGCAGATCCATATGGAAGAGGACGCAGGAAAGCTCGTCCACGATATCCGCGAGGATACCACGCACGTCGATTTCAACCGTACGAGCGTCCCCCTCATCGAGATCGTCAGCCAGCCCGATCTGTCGAGTGCCGAGGAGGTCGAAGCCTACCTCGAACGCTTGAAGACCCTGCTCCGCTATGCCAAGGTCGCAGAGTGCGAAATGGCGCACGGAACGATGCGCTGTGACGTCAACCTCTCGGTTCGTCCCGAGGGAAGCGACAAGCTCGGTGTCCGAGCTGAAATGAAGAATATGAACTCGATCGAAGCGATCAAGCGCGCGATCGAATACGAAACGGCAAGACACATCGACGCGATCGAAAACGGAACCGAGGTACTCCGTCAGGAGACCCGCCGTTGGGATGATATCAAGGGAAAGAGCTACGCGATGAGAACGAAGGAAACAGCGGGCGACTACCGCTACTTCCCCGACCCCAACGTCATGCCCGTCGTCATTGATGATGCTTGGTTCAATGAGATCAAATCGTCGCTCCCCGAATTTCCCGAGGTCAAGCGTGCGCGCTATACCGAGGAATACGCATTGAGCGATTACGATGCCGAACAGCTCACCAAGAGCATCGCGCTCTGCGAATGCTTCGAGGGCGCATTTGAGGTCACGAAGAACGCCAAGGATTCGGCAAACTGGATCCTCTCCGAGGTGATGACGATCCTCAACGCGAGAAAGATGACCTACGATCAGCTCACGCTTGACGGACGCGCACTCGGTACACTGATCCTGCTCGTCACGGGCGGTAAGGTCGGTCGTGCCAACGCCAAGAAGATCCTCGCGGCAATGTTCGACGATCCTACGATCGAGCCTGAAAAGTACGCCGAAGAAAACGGATTTGTGATGTCGAACGACACGGGCAAAGCCGAGGCAGTCATCAAGGCAGTCATCGCCGCCGATCCCAAGTCGGTTGCCGACTTCAAGGGCGGAAAAGAAAAAGCGCTGATGGCGCTCTTTGGAAAGTGTATGAAGGAGCTCAAAGGAAACTGCGACCCGCAGACCCTGCGCAAGCTTCTCATTGACGAGATCAATAAAGCATAAAGCAAGAACACCCCGACGCAGAGCGTCGGGGTGTTTCTTTCAGATCATCTCTTTCTTTACGTCACGACAAGACAAGAAAAGGAAAAGAAGACGGAACAAGATGAAGATTCCGCCAAAAAGCAAAGTATCCAGCAGAATGCCAAGCAACGGGTTTCCCGTCATCAAATAAGAACCCATATTCATAACGTAAAAGCTCTCGATAAACAGAGGAAGCACCAAGGATAAGTCAACGAAAAAAGAAAAGATCAGAAAGGGGATCTGCACAAAGGCAAACACCAAAACCTTGACAAGATCCTTCGCCAGATGCTTCTCCCGAAAGATCGCCCAAAAGGATTTCCCCGCTCGCAAGGATTCTTTGAGTCCCTTGCGATAGTCCACAAAAGAGACGTCGGCTTTCGTGTAGATCACCGAAAACATCGCACACACAACGATGCCAAACCAAAAAACCGCCAGATTCGCCTCTGCGATCTCCTCATCCAACACCATATGCGCGACCGAGTTTGACAAAAAAAGTCCGTAGACAAGCATTGCCACCAAATGCACAAGCAGTAAAATGCAGAACTGTTTGATGGCGTGTTTTACAAGATTTCGTTTCGAATTGTTTTTCATAGCTCCTCCAAAGTTTGTTCTCTGTCTTATAGACACCAAAAGACAGAAAAAAGTTGGGTGCTTTTCAAAAATTATCTTTGGATACGAAAAGATCGTCGATCCGACACCCGAAAAGCAAGGCAATCTTCGGCAAAAGCGAAAGATCGGGAGCTGTTTTTGATTGTTCCCATTTAGAAACGGCTTGCGGAGTAACCCCAAGACGCATCGCCAATGCCGCCTGTGACCAACCGTTTTTTCGTCGCAGGGCTTGAATATTCTTTCCTAAAATCAAATTGACGTGTTTCATAAGAGCTCCTTTATCCTTTAAAATCATCATAGCACGCACAAAATAAAAAGTCAAGCAACGAACGGTTGATATCCATCGAACATTGGTTGATGCCAATAAAAAAAGTGCGTACGAACCAAGTCATACGCACCAAAAACGCAGGACTCCGATTTGCTACCACACAAACTTTTGACCGATCTCTTTGGAGACGCCAAAAAGAAGCCCGCATTTTTACAAAAATAAAAAACACGACCCCATAGAAATCGACCTATTCAGTTTGTGTGGTACATTCATTGTAGCACAATTTCTAATATTTGTCAACCGATTTTCCAAAAAGCAAAAGAAGCAAGTCTTTCGACTTGCTTCTTTAATTTTTTAAAATTACTTCTCGTTCTTGTAAATTTCCTTGAAGTACTTGTAAGTATCCACCTTCAATTCTCCGCAAGCAGCTTCGTCACAAGCAATGATTCCATCGGGATGCATCTGCAATGCGCTGATGGTACAAGCATGGCTTACGCCACCCTCTACACACTGAGCAAGTGCGCGAGCCTTGTTGTGACCGTTGATCACCAACAGTACCTGCTTGGAATCGCAAACGGTGCCAACACCAACCGACAGAGCCGTCTTCGGAACCTTGTTGGGATCGTTGTCAAAGAAACGAGAGTTTACGATCAGAGTATCTTCGGTCAGCGCGCGAACACCCGTTCTCGATGCGAGCGACGTATAAGGCTCGTTAAATGCAATGTGACCGTCAACACCGCAACCGCCCATGAATAAATCAATTCCGCCGTAAGAAGCGATTTTATCCTCGTAGCGCTGGCACTCTGCCTCAAGATCTTCTGCCATACCGTTGAGAATATTGATGTTTTCTGCGGGAATGTCGATGTGGTTGAAGAAATTGTCATGCATAAAGTACCAGTAGCTCTGGTCGTGCTCGCGAGGCAGACCAACGTACTCATCCATGTTGAAGGTAACTACGTTCTTGAACGAAACCTTACCCTCTTTATTCATTTTGATCAGGTTCTTATAAACACCGATCGGAGACGAACCTGTGGGCAAGCCAAGTACGAACGGACGGTTCTCTTTGTGGTTGTTGATAGCATTGGCAATGTGCTGAGCAGCCCAAAGCGCCATTCCTTCATAATTTTCTTTGATAATTACTTTCATGATTTTACTCCTTTATAGAATATAAAATTAAAATCTGTACTTTAGATTATACCACTTATCTTCTGATTTGTAAAGGTGTTTCAAAGATTTTTTGTATTTTTTTTAACAATATTATTCATACTTTTCACAATTGAAAATTCCTCTATCACCCCTCGCACGGAAGTTAGGGGATAGACAGACGTGCCTCTGCCGATGACCGTTCCGGGATTCAAGACACAACCGCAACCAATGTCAGCTCCGTCAGCCAGAATTCCACCGATTTTTCGCAACCCCGTTACGTATTCTTCCTCTCCGTGAATCACTACGGGTTTTCCGTCACTTTTCAGGTTGGAACAGATAGACCCCGCTCCCATATGCGCCCGATTTCCAAGAATAGAATCGCCTACGTAGTTATAGTGCGGAATCTGTACTCCCTCTAACAGAATACAGTTTTTCAGTTCACTTGAATTACCGATGACACACCTCTCCCCTGTGATGACGTTTCCTCGAAGAAACGCCCCGGGGCGTACTTCTGTGCCCGAACCGAGAACGGCGGGCGCTTCTATGGTTGCCGTCGGAGAGATCTTCACATTTTCCCCTACAAGAACACCGTCGGCAATCAAAGTATATCCTTCGATCCCCTCGTTAGTCAAGCGTACGATATACTCTTTGATTTTCGAAAGCATTTCCCAAGGATATTCCGAGGAAGAAAACAAGGGGGTCAGATATTCGGTCTTGCAATCGAACAACTCGCAGGTTTTCACTTTCTTACTCAAAGCTATGCCCTCCCTTTACGATCACATCAACCACGCTGTCCGCGTATTCTATACACTTCTCTCTGTCTTCGTATTCCACCATCACTCTGATGACAGGCTCCGTGCCACTTTGACGAAGTAAGATCCTTCCGTTGCCGTCGATCAGCTTTTCGATCTCCGCGACTGCCAAAAGAACGCTTGCGTCCTTGAGTACCGCTGCTTTGTTTTTGACACGTACGTTTTTTGTATATTGGGGATACAGCTTCACAGGAGCAGCCAATTCCGCAAGAGAAAGCTTCGAATCACAAACCTCCTCGCAGACCATGATCGCAGTCAGAAGTCCGTCTCCCGTGGTTGCATACTTTTTCAGGATAATATGTCCGGATTGCTCCCCACCGAGACTGTAATTATGATTCTGCATACAGTCGTACACAAAACGATCTCCCACCGTCGTCTGCTCGCAGTTGATACCCGCTTCTTTCAAGCTGTTGATAAACCCACTGTTTGACATGATCGTTGCAACCACCGTGTTTTTGTTCAGCATTCCTCTCGACTTCAAGCGCTTACCGAGAATATACATGATAGCATCACCGTCAACAACGTTGCCATTCCCATCCACCGCAATACATCGGTCACAATCCCCGTCAAAGGCAAACCCCAAATCGAGATGCTTCTCTTTGACAAGAGCGCACAACCTTTCTATATGAGTAGAACCGTAACCGTGATTGATATTGAGTCCGTCAGGTTCACCGCCAATCACCGTCATCTGAGCGCCAAGCGCACCAAAGACACTTCTCGCAATCATCCACGAAGCTCCGTTCGCGCAGTCAAGCCCGATCCTTAATTTACTATAAGAATTGGACGCAAGCGAGATCAAATAACCAACGTAGCGATTTCTGCCCGAAACGTAATCTACGATGCAGCCGATCTTCTCTCTTTTTGCAAGAGGAAGATCCTCCTGCGCCATCCCCAAGGCATTCATATCTCCGTCAAGATATGCCTCGACCAGCGCCGTTGTGGCATCATCGAGCTTTTCCCCATAACGGTTGATGATCTTAATTCCGTTATCATAAAACGGATTATGCGAGGCAGTGATCATAATGCCACAGTCAAACTCGTCTTGTCTGGTCACGTAAGAAACACTTGGTGTCGTCGTTACGTGTAGCATATACGCATCTGCCCCCGAAGCAGTGATTCCCGCGACAATAGAGTATTCAAGCATATAGCTGGAACGACGAGTATCTTTTCCGATCACAATTCTCGGACGATAGTTGGCTTTTTCTATGCTATTACGCGAATAATACCAGCCAAGAAATCTTCCCACCTTGTATGCCTGCATCGACGTAAGATTGATATTCGCCTCACCGCGAAAACCGTCAGTGCCAAAATATTTGTTTGCCACACGGTCCTTTGAATTTTTACGCTTCAGATTGATCTCGTTGCGCAAAAGCTCATCGGCAGAAATGTTGAAAAGATCACAAAGAACCAAAATCTTGTCAATTTGCGGCATTGCCTGATTCATTTCCCACTTGGAAATGGATTGACGCGAAACGTCAATTTTCTCCGCCAGTTCTTCCTGTGAAATATTGATCTCTGTTCTCAGTTGAGCAATTTTTTCACCGATCGTCATAAGAATCCTCCCACCATCTGATATTTTCATTTTCAAATTTCTTGAAACATTATTATTATATCATATTTGTTCCCAAAAACAACCAACTGCGATTGATTACTTTTTGCAACCGATAGTTGCGATTTGACCTGTTTTTACATAAATTCTCTCCAATTTAGTCTTTTCGACAAGAAGTTTTTGCAAAGATCTGTTGGCAACATCATTAAAATATGCAAGAAAAAGCACTTTTATTATTTTATATTTTCTCTTTTCTCTTGCAAAAAGAAAAAATATGAGGTATAATTAAAAAAAACGAAGGAGCTGCTTCTATGTTCTATACCATTGAAAACCAAAAAATCAAAGTCACCGTTTCCGATCTTGGCGCGGAAATGACTTCTCTCGTCCTCAAGAAAACCAATACGGAATACCTTTGGCAAGCTGACCCTGAATATTGGACGGGTCATGCCTACAATCTCTTCCCTATTTGCGGACGGCTTTGGGACGGAAAATATACCTATCAAGGAAACACCTATGAAATGAATCTCCACGGTTTTGCCAGAAAAACCGTCTATACGTTGGCAGACCAAACCGAAACCTCGCTGACTTTCCGATTGACCGATAGCGAAGCGACCTTGAAGATCTATCCCTTCCGCTTCGAACTGCTCCTGACCTATACTCTCGACGGAACGTCGGTCATCACCACATTCCACATCGAAAACAAAGACGAGAA
>JAFQPC010000032.1 GCA_017411935.1 Clostridia bacterium
CGGCGTTTCGGGCGAGTGCACCGAGCTTTGCGGTATGCACATCAACGAGGACTACTTTATTCCCGAGATCATTGATCCCGCCACGGGTGAGGTTCTCCCCGCGGGAGAAAAGGGTGAACTTGTTATCACCTGCATCAAGAAAGAAGGTCTCCCCCTTATCCGTTACCGCACGAAGGACATTACCCGTCTTTTCTACGAGCCGTGTAAGTGCGGTCGAACCTTCTGCCGTATGGACAATCTTTCGGGTAGAAGCGACGATATGCTCAAGATCCGCGGTGTCAACGTCTTCCCGAGCCAGATCGAAGAAGTCGTGCTGAGCATTGACGAGCTTGGTCCGCACTACGAGATCATTCTCGAACGCGAAGGCTATCTTGACAAGCTGACCGTCAAGGTCGAACTGGCACACACTACCGACTCTTTCTCCGAGCTCGAGCGTATTTCGAATACGGTAAGAAACAAGCTCAAGATCATTTTGGGTCTGGACGCAAAGGTTCTTCTGGTCTCGCCCAACACGCTTCAGAGATTTGAAGGAAAAGCAAAACGAGTAAAGGATTTAAGAAACAAATAAGGAGTAATTACCATGGGAAAGAAAACCATTATGCTTGGAAACGAAGCCATTGCAAGAGGTGCATTTGAAGCAGGCGTGAAGGTTTCGAGCGCGTATCCCGGTACGCCCTCGACTGAGATCAGCGAATATCTTGCAAAATATGAAGAAGTTTATACCGAATGGGCACCCAATGAAAAGGTTGCCACCGAGGTTGCCATTGGTGCTTCCATTGCAGGCGCAAGAAGCCTTGCTTGTATGAAGCACGTTGGACTCAACGTTGCGGCAGACCCCCTCTATACCTTTGCTTACACGGGCGTTGGCGGCGGTTCGGTCATCGTTGTTGCCGACGACCCCGGTCTTGCCAGCTCGCAGAATGAGCAGGATACGAGAATGATCGCGCGTGCGGCACACGTTCCCGTACTTGAGCCCTCGGATTCTCAGGAAGCTAAGGACTTTATGAAATATGCGTACGAGCTGAGCGAATCCTACGACACGCCTGTCATTCTCCGTACGACCACCAAGCTCGCACACTCACAGAGCACGGTGGAGCTTTGCGACCGCGTTGAGGTCGAAACAAAGAAATATGAGCGAAGCGTACCGAAATTTGTTATGATGCCCGCCTCGGCGATCGGTCGTCACCTTTTTGTCGAGGACCGTGAAAACCGTATGGCAAAGGATGCCGCCAATTTCCCTGTCAACCGCATCGAAATGGGAGACACCGAGATCGGATTTATCACCTGCGGTATCGCATATCAGTACGTCAAGGAAGTTTGCCCCAACGCAAGTGTGCTGAAGCTCGGTCTTGTCAATCCCATCTCCCGCGAGCTTGTGGAAGAATTTTGCGGCAAGGTCAAGACGGTTTACGTCTTTGAAGAGCTCGAACCCGTCATCGAAGAGCAGGTTCGTGCTTGGGGCTTCGAGGTCAAAGGAAAAGAATGCTTCACCCGTCAGGGAGAATACAGTGCAAACCTCTTAAAGAAGGTTCTCTTTGGCAAAGACGACGCTGTATTTACCAAAGCAGAAGCACCTGCCCGTCCCCCCATTCTCTGCCCCGGCTGTCCGCACAGAAGTGTTTTCTCGGTACTGAACAAACTGAAAATTCACGCAGCGGGAGATATCGGTTGTTACACGCTTGGTGCGGTTGCTCCGCTGAGTGTCATTGATACGACCATCTGTATGGGTGCAAGTATCTCCACGCTACACGGTATGGAAAAGGCGTGCGGTGAGGGCTACGTAAAGAATTGGGTTGCCGTGATCGGTGACTCGACCTTCTTACATACGGGTATCAACTCGCTGATCAATATGGTCTATAACAAGGCAACGGGAACCGTGATGATCCTCGACAACCGTACGACGGGTATGACGGGACATCAGGAACATGCCGCTACGGGTAAGACCCTCAAAGGCGAAGAAACGAATGCGGTGAATTTCGTCGAGCTCTGCCACGCGGTCGGTGTTAAGAACGTCATTGAGGTCAATGCGTTTGACGTTGCTGAACTCGAACGCATCATTAAGGAGAGCGTTGCCAGCGACACGCTGACCGTGATTATCACCAAGTCTCCCTGCGTTCTTCTGAAGGGTCAGAAATTCCCGAACCGCTGTGCCGTCAACCCCGACGCCTGCCGAAAGTGCGGTGCTTGTATGAAGATCGGCTGTCCCGCGATGACGCGCGGAGAGGACGGAAAGGTTCGCATTGACGAGACGATGTGCAACGGCTGCGGTCTTTGCAAAAATTATTGTAAATTCAACGCAATCGAAACGGTGGTGAGATAAGATGACAAAAAATATTATGATCGTAGGTGTGGGCGGACAAGGTACTCTGCTCACCAGTAGAATTATCGGAAAGACCGCGATGGCAATGGGTCTTGACGTCGAGATCTCCGAGGTTCACGGAATGGCACAGCGCGGCGGAAGTGTTGTCACTTTCGTTCGCTTTGGCGAAAAGGTTTACGAGCCCGTGGTCGAAGAGGGTCAGGCAGATGTCATCATCTCGTTTGAGCGTCTCGAGGCACTCCGTTATGCACACTTCCTGAAAAAGAATGGCGTGCTCGTTGTCAACGATTGCCGTATTGAACCGATGACCGTAGTCATTGGTGCAAAGCAATACCCTGCTGAAATTCTGGAAGGTCTGCAAAAGGAGCACGAGCTCTATGCCATTGACGGTCAGTCGATCGCTAAGGAACTCGGAAACTCCAAGGTCCTCAACTCGGTCGTTCTCGGCTACGCCGCAAAGTTTATCGGATTTGACAAGGAAACTTGGCTTGACGTCGTGGCAAGCACCGTTCCCCAAAAGACGGTGGAATTGAATCAAAAAGCCTTCCTTGAAGGCTATGAAGCACACAAATAATTTAGGAGGAAAGCACCCTATGATCTGGAACGAAACAAAAGAATGTATGAGCCGAGACGAAATGTCAAATCTGCAAAGCGCAAGACTTGTCAAGCTCGTCGATTACGTTTACCACAACGTGGAATTTTACCGTAAAAAGATGCAGGCCGTCGATCTGATGCCCGGAGATATCAAAAACATTGAGGATATTTCCAAGCTTCCCTTTACCACCAAGGACGATCTGCGCGACAACTATCCTTTCGGCCTCTTTGCCGTTCCCAATTCCGAGATCGTTCGTATTCACGCCTCGAGCGGTACGACAGGAAAAGCCACCGTTGTCGGCTACACGAGACATGACCTTGACATTTGGGCAGAATGTGTCGCAAGATGCTTAACGATGGCGAACGTTGGAAAGGACGATATCATTCAGATCGCTTACGGCTACGGTCTCTTCACCGGCGGTCTCGGTGCGCACAACGGCGCGGAAAAGATCGGCGCGACCGTTGTTCCGATGAGCACGGGCAACTCGAAAAAGCTGACGACGATGATGATCGACTTCGGTGCGACCGCCATTGCCTGCACGCCCTCGTATCTATTACACATTTCCGAGGTACTTGCCGAGGAAAAGCTTTTGGATCAGATCAAACTCAAATCCGCCATCTGCGGCGCTGAACCTTGGACCGAAAAGATGCGCCACGAGATCGAGACTCGTCTGAATATCAAAGCATACGACATCTACGGTCTCAGTGAAGTTATGGGACCCGGCGTTGCTTGCGACTGTGAATATCACCGTGGTCTGCACGTCTGTGAGGATCATTTCTACCCCGAAATACTGAACTCTGCCACGCTGACGGCAGTCGCTCCCGGAGAAACGGGTGAGCTTGCCTTCACGACGCTGACCAAGGAGGGCATTCCGCTCATCCGTTACCGCACGAAGGACTTGACGAGCATTGACTACGAGCCCTGCGAATGCGGCAGAACGAGCGCACGTATTTCGCGATTCAAGGGACGTGTGGACGATATGCTCATCATCCGCGGTGTCAACGTCTTCCCGAGCCAGATCGAAGCCGCTCTGATCGAGGTCGAAGAGGTTACTCCTCACTATATGATGGTCGTAGACCGTGTCAACAACCTTGATACGCTTGAGGTTCAGGTCGAGCTCGATCAAAAATACTACACCGACGAGATCAGAACGCTTCAAGCGCTCACCAAGAAGATCGCGCACGTCATTCAGCAGGCACTTGGCATCAACGCCCAGATCAAGATCGTCGAGCCGCAGACCCTCGTACGTAGCGAAGGCAAGGCAGTTCACGTTATCGACAAACGTAAATTATATTAATTTTCAGGAGGAATTATTATGCTTGCAAAACAGTTAACGGTATTTATCGAAAACAGAACCGGTCGCCTTTGTGAGGTTCTCAACGTCTTAAAGCAAAACAATGTCAACATTCTCTCGCTGAGCCTTGCCGATACGACCGAATACGGTCTGCTCCGACTGATCGTCGATCAGCCCGCGCTTGGCAAGGAAAAACTGTCCGAAAACGGTTTTTCTTCCCTGCTCTCCGAAGTTTCGATCATCAAAATTCCGCACAAAGCAGGCAGTCTGCAGGAGCTTCTCAAGGCAATTGAGGAGGGCGGTGTCAACATCGAATATATGTACGGTCTTTCGATCGAAGGTGAAGAAGCTTACGTTGTACTCAAGGCATCCGACGCAGAAAAAATTGAAACGATCTTCTCGGCATATGAGATCACGACAGTGACCGACGAACATCTTCGCGGACTGAACTAATCTTTATGAGAATTGATTTTCACACGCACATTTTCCCCGACAAAATTGCGAAACGAACGGTAGAACATCTTGCGGAACAAGGCGGGATCCCGCCTTATTCCGACGGATCTGTTGCGGGGTTGCTTGATAAAATGCAGGAAGCCGACGTAGATCTTGCGATCAACCTTCCCGTACTGACAAGCCCCTCGCAATTTGACAGTGTCAACCGCTTCGCCGCCGAAGTCAACCAAACCTTTGCCGACAAAGATCGTCGCATTCTCTCGTTTGCGGGCATTCATCCGCGATGCGAGAACCTCGAAGAAAAGGTAAAGTGGATCAAGTCGCAGGGATTTCTCGGTCTCAAGATCCATCCCGATTATCAGGACACCTATATCAACGACGAAAAGTATCTCAGAATTTTCCGTACAGCAAAGGAAGAAGGTTTGATCGTTGTAACCCACGCAGGGGTAGACGACGGATATCCAAACTGTCCCGTGCACTGCACCCCCGAACGCGTCTTGGACGTGATGCGAACGGTCGGACCTTTCAAGCTTGTGTTGGCGCACTACGGCGGAAACCGAATGGCTGACGACGTCTTTGAGCTTCTTGCAGGAGAAGATATCTATTTCGATACGTCATATGTTCTCCGCCTCATCAAAAAAGAAGATTTTCTTCGTATTCTCGAAAAGCACGGCGACGACCGCATTTTGTTTGCGACCGACTCCCCGTGGAGTGATCTGCGCGAAGATATTGAAATCTTTCGCTCTTATTCATTACAACCAAGTACCGAACAAAAGATCTTTGCGGACAATGCAAAGAAGCTGCTCGGTCTGAAGTAAGGTGATTTATTATGGCTTATAATCAAAAAATGTTTGCGCTCGGCTCGAAGCGCTCTATCATTCGCGAAATTTTTGAATACAGCAAGACACGTGCCGCAGAGATCGGTGCTGAAAACGTCTACGATTTCAGCTTGGGTAATCCGAGCGTTCCCGCCCCCCGCGAGGTGGACGACACGATCCGCGAGCTTCTCGAGAGTGAGAGCTCGGTGCTTCTGCACGGCTACACCTCAGCGCAGGGCGATCTCGGTGTTCGCACGAAAATTGCTACGTCGATCAAGGCTCGTTTCGGTATTGATACCATCACGCCGAACCATATCTATATGACCTGCGGTGCTGCCGCTTCTCTTTCGATCTGTCTGAAGGCAGTGATCGAAGAAGGTGCGAACGATGAGTGCATCGTCTTTGCTCCCTTCTTTACCGAATACCGTGTTTTCATTGAAAATGCGGGCGGTAAGATCGTCGTCAGTCAGCCGATGGCAAAGACCTTTGCCGTAGACGTTGCCGATTTTGAGGCAAAGATCAACGAGCATACCAAGGCGGTCATCGTCAACTCGCCGAACAATCCGAGCGGTGTGGTTTACACCGAGGAGACGATCAAGGCACTCTGCGAAGTGCTCCGCAGAAAATCGGCGGAATACGGTCACGTCATTTATCTGATCGCGGACGAGCCTTACCGTGAGCTCGTATACTCCGACGTCAAGGTTCCTTATCTGATGAACTACTACGAGAATACGCTCGTTTGCTATTCCTATTCGAAGTCGCTCTCGCTCCCCGGTGAGCGAATCGGCTATATTGCTGTTTGTCCCGAAATGCAGGACGGCGGAAATATTTATCTTGCCGTTTGCGGTGCGGGACGCTCGCTTGGTTACGTGTGTGCGCCCAGCCTCTTCCAGCAGGTGATCGCGCGTTGCATTGACGCCAAGGTCGACATTGAGATCTACCGCGAAAACCGCGATCTGCTTTACAACAATCTGACCGCTTACGGCTATGAATGTGTCAAGCCCGACGGTGCGTTCTACCTCTTTGTCAAGGCACTTGAGGACGATGCTACGGCATTCTACGAGCGTGCCAAGGCACACGAGCTTCTCGTCGTTCCGTGCGACGATTTCGGTGTCACGGGATACGTCAGAGTGGCTTACTGCGTGGACAAGCAAAGAGTTCTCAATGCGCTTCCCGCATTTGAAGCACTCGCGAAAGAATACAACGCCTAAAGCAAAAAAGAGATCCATCGGCAGTGCCGATGGATCTCTTTTTTATTGTTTTATTTACTGAAGATCGTCCTTATCCTTGCCAAACTTCGTCATGGTGACTACCATTCCGCCGAGCGCAAAGAGCGCGATCGCGTTGGGGAGAACCATAAGGTTGTTAAACATATCGGTCAGTTCCCAAACGAGATCGTTCTGGAAGACCGAACCAAGGAATACGAATACGATGGCAATAATCGAGTAAACGGTAACCGACTTCTTACCGAAAAGATTCGTGAAGTTGACTTTACCGAAGTAGTTCCAACTAAGAATCGTCGAGAATGCGAAGAAAAGGAGACATACGGCAACAAAGATATTACCGACAATCGCACCAACCTCTGCACCGAAGAGCTTTGCAAAAGTAAAGCCGAACGCGCTCTGAGCCATAGTAGCATTGGAAATGCCTGCATTACCAAGGGCGTAAGTGTCAGGAGTGATCGTACCGTTGCAGTAAAGCGTCGAGATAACAACGAGAGCCGTCATAGTCAAAACGACAAAGGTATCGATGAACACACCGATCATAGCAGCAGTTCCCTGGTCGTGGGGCTTCTTGACGTTAGCAAGCGCATGTGCGTGAGGGGTCGAACCCATACCTGCTTCGTTCGAGAACAGACCTCTCTTGGCGCCCTGCGTGATTGCCTTGGAAATTGCTGCTCCAAAGGCACCACCGATAAGCGCTTGAGGAGCAAACGCATACTTGAAGATCATACCGAATGCCGTGGGAACGCTCGTAATGTTCAAAGCAAGAACAAAGAGACCGCCAACGATGTAAAGCAGAGCCATAATCGGAACAATCTTTTCGGTGACCGATGCCAGACGCTTGATACCACCGAGAAGAACGAAGCCTGCAATTGCTGCAACGACTGCACCAACGATAATCATTACCAGGTTAAGTTCAAGACCTGCCACATCGAAGGTAGCGTCCACGCCCATCGAGCTGAATACGTTTGCAAAGTTCGAAGCGATCGAATTCGACTGTACCATCGCGCCGACAAAGCCAAGTGCGAAGACTGCCGCTACCGAGAAGAAGCCTGCCAGGAACTTTCCGAACTTGCCCTTGAAGGCTGTCTTAATGTAGTAGACAGGGCCACCCTCGACCGTACCGTCGGGGTTGGTAACGCGCGTTTTCTGCGCGAGAACTGCCTCTGCGTAAATGGTTGCCATACCGAGAAACGCAATAATCCACATCCAGAAGATCGCGCCGGGACCACCAACGAGGATTGCGCCGCAAGCACCGACGATGTTACCCGTACCGACCTGAGCCGCAATAGCGGTAGCAAGTGCCTGGAACGAAGACATACCTCCTTCGCTCTTTCCGCCTCTGAGTTTGATATTTCCAAATACGTTCTTCATTCCTTCGCCGAAGCAACGAACCTGTACAAACTTCGTGCGGATCGTAAAGAAGAGACCTACACCGACCAGAAGAATGATCAGAATGTAGTTGGATAAGTAGTTGTTGATATTCGCTACAATATTGTAGAGCGTATCCATAAACTTGTCCATAGTTTTTCTTTCCTTTCTTTTGATAAAATAAAATTGTGAATAAAATGAAAAAGTCACCGAAAAAATCGGTGGCTCTGAAAATGAGTATGAGCAGAGATACGCGTTGAAAGCGTATTTTCCGTCTCTGTCCTCTTGCCTGAGAGATTCGGTAAGCTTTCGCTCGCCTTGCACCTTCGGCACCCATTTAAGGGATTCTCCAGAGCTCCTCGGTAAACGGTCTCGGTGGATGTGATCCAATTCCGCATACGTCATAGGAAGATATTCAATAACAGAAATATTATAGCACACAAAAAAACAAATTGCAACACCTTTTTCTATATTTTTTTACTTTTTTCAAAAAAAATTGCCGTTTTCACGGCAATTTTTGATCGTTTATTCTTTTCCTACTGTTTTTACAAGTTCAGAAAGCTCTTTTCTCTTCTTTTGGCGCAGAGGATCGTCTTCTTTCGCATATCCGAGTGTGATGACAAGACGAACTTTTTCTTCGAGTCCGCAAATTTCGCGGATCTTTTCGTCGTCGAGCCAACCGAGAATACATGTACCAAGACCTTGCACGGTGGCTTCTGCCGTCAGATAAGCGGCAACGATCCCAATGTCGATCGAACGGTAGTCGTTCTTTTTCACCCTCGCGCCAAGCGCGGCGGTGGGAACATACCCTTCTTCGGAAATCACGATCATCACAGGCGCATCGGCGGCAAATTTATTCATTCCCATTCCCATCACGGCAGAGGCAACTTCCCTTGCCTTCTCGCCGTAACAAACCGTCAAGGAATAGGGCTGACCGTTACACGCCGAGGGTGCGATACGAGCCGAAGCAAGGATCGCGTCGATCTTTTCCTGCTCGACCTCTCTTTCTTTATCATAGCTTCGACAAGAC